>NZ_DKJX01000128.1:0-71911 GCF_002454935.1 Massilia sp. UBA6681 | reverse complement strand
ACAAGTACGCCATGAAGCATTGGGACGAGATCCTCAATGGCAAGGGCTGGGAGAAGCTGGGCAACTTCATCCCGCAGAAGATCAGCAAGTACTTCGGCATCAACATCCCGGGCAAGGAGTGGATGGGAAAGGCCCTCAGCCATCTCGACGAGATCACCGATGCCACCAAGCCATGGGTGAAGGTGGGGTCCAAGAGTCTCGGCAAGCTCCTGCCCGGCCTCGACATCGGACTGGGCCTTCACCAGATCCACAACGGCGATACGTACGACAAGGTCTCCGGCGGTCTTTCCGTGGCCAGCGGTGGCTTGGTCCTGGCAGCGCCGCTGTTCGGTCCGGCGGCCCCGATCGTGGCCGGGATCGGGGTGGGACTCGGTGTGGTCTCCGCCGGGATGGACATCGGACGCGCACTCTACGACAACGTGCCGGCCGTCAAGAACGTCGTGGACAACGTCGGCGGCGCCATCAAGGACACGGCCGGCGCCATCGGCGACGGGCTCAGCAAGATCGGGGACGGGTTCACGTCCCTGTTCGGCTGAGAGCCATCGGCTCGCTGAGCGATACTGCGAGTGCGCGACGTCCGCACACAGCCCGCCCTCGTCGAGGAAAGTGAGACCCCATGAGCGAGCCCACCCCCACCCCCGAGGACCGCCGTCAGATCTGTGCGGCCCTGGTCCTGGACGCCGCTGCAGACGGGCCGGCCCAGATGGGTGTGTTCACCGACGAGGAGCTGATCGCCCTGGACGGACTGGACACCGTCCAGTTGGTCCCCCTGCCGTGGATCGTCGACAACGAGGAGACGGTGGAGCGCAGGATCTCCGCCTCGATCGCCCTGCGCAGCCTGCCTGCCTCGCACGGCGCCCTGCTGGTGGGCGTGCTGCCCCTGGTGACGGCGCTGTACGCCGCCCTGCGCGGCCATGAGCGGCCATCACGCGGCTTCTGGGGCATGGCCCTGCTCGGCTCCAGCCTGGTGGTGGGCTTCGCCCTGGCCCAGGGCGGCGGCAGCCTGCATCCGGCCGACCTGCTGGTGTTCGGCGCCGTGGCCGCAGCGGCGGTCGGCTATGCCGAAGGCGGCCGCCTGGCGCGCAGCCTGGGCGGGCCGGAAACCATTTGCTGGGCGCTGGTGCTGGCGGCGCCGGTCCTGCTTCCGGTGCTGCTGTGGCATGGGATCCCCGCGCTGGGCGGCGTGGGAACCGCGTCCTGGCTCGGCTTTGCCTACGTCACCGCGATCTCGATGTTCATCGGTTTCTTCTTCTGGTACCGCGGCCTGGCGCTGGGCGGGGTGGCGCGGGTCGGCCAGGTGCAGCTGCTGCAGCCCTTCATGAGCCTGGTGGGCGCCGCCCTGCTGCTGGGCGAGGCGCTGACCCTGGCCAACTGCGCCTTCGCGCCGGCGGTCGCCGCCGTCGTGTTCGCGGGACGCCGGATGGCGGTGCGTCAGCAGTAAAACGTGCTCCCCGGCGCCGGGTGGACGTACAATATCGGCTTCTTTCACTGCAACGTCACAAAAACCATGTCCGTCTACGATAAACTCAAAGAACTGAACATCACCCTGGCCGCGCCGGCCACCCCGGCCGCCGCCTACGTCATGTACGTGCAGACCGGCAACCTCGTGTTCATCTCGGGCCACATCGCCAAGAACGCCGACGGCTCGCCGAACGCGGGCATTTTGGGCCGCGACAAGACCACCGCCGACGGCCAGGCCGCCGCGCGCTCGGTCGCCATCGACCTGATCGGCACCCTGCAGGAAGCCGTCGGCGGCGACCTGAACCGCGTCAAGCGCATCGTCAAGGTGATGAGCCTGGTTGCCTCGACCCCGGAATACAATGAGCAGCACCTGGTCACCAACGGCTGCTCGGAGCTGATCGGCGAAGTCTTCGGCGAAGCCGGCAAGCACGCCCGTTCGGCCTTCGGCGTCGCCTCGCTGCCGCGCGGCACCTGCGTCGAGATCGAATTGATCGCTGAAGTTGCCTAAACCTTGTCGCTTAAACATTTGTTTAAGCGATGTTGCATTTGTTTAAAGTACCGATCGCGGGCTGGGCCTACCCGGCCCGGTCCATCCCGAGGCCGCCTACCCGCGTGCCTTATAATGGTCCGGCACTACCCGTGCGGTCCCTTCCTGAGAGTCCTGTGAGAACAGCATGAAAATCGAGAATCCAAACCCCATCCAGTGGCAGTTTTCGGAACGCGCGCAGCAGCTGCAAAGCTCGTTCATCCGCGAAATCCTGAAGATCACCCAGCGTCCGGAGATCATCTCCTTCGCGGGCGGCCTGCCTTCGCCGGCCACCTTCCCGGTCGAGCGCATGAAAGAAGCGTACGACAAGGTACTCAGCGAGAACGGCAAGGTCGCGCTGCAGTACGGTCCGACCGATGGCTACGGCCCGCTGCGGGAATGGATCGCCAATTCGCTCTCCACGGAAGGCAGCCGCATCCTGCCTGAACAGATCCTGATGACCTCGGGCTCGCAGCAGGCGCTCGACCTGCTGGGCAAGGTCCTGATCGACGAAGGCAGCCGCGTGCTGGTCGAGACCCCGAGCTACCTGGGCGCCCTGCAGGCCTTCTCGGTCTACCGTCCCGAATTCAAATCGGTCGAGACCGACGAACACGGCCTGGTGCCGTCGTCGATCGACGCGATCGCGCAAGGCGCGCGCCTGCTGTACGCGCTGCCGAACTTCCAGAACCCGACCGGTCGCAGTTTGTCGGTCGAACGCCGCCAGGAATTGGTGGAAACCTGCGCCCGCCTCGGCCTGCCGCTGATCGAGGATGATCCCTACGGCACCCTGAGCTACAAAGGCGAGCCGTCGCCGAAGATGGTCGCGATGAACCCGGACGGCGTCATCTACATGGGTTCCTTCTCGAAGGTGCTGACCCCGGGCATCCGCCTGGGCTACGTCTGCGCCCCGCTGCCGCTGGTGCGCCGCCTCGAGCTGGCCAAGCAGGCGGCCGACCTGCACACCGCCCAGCTGACCCAGATGGTGGTGCACGAAGTGGTCAAGGACGGCTTCCTGGACCAGCACATCCCGACCATCCGCAAGCTGTACGGCGACCAGTGCCAGGTGATGCTGGACGCGATGGCCGAGCACTTCCCGGCAAGCGTGACCTGGACCAAGCCCGAAGGCGGCATGTTCATCTGGGTGACCCTGCCGCAGAGCATCGACGCGATGAAACTGCTCGACCAGTCGCTGGCCGCCCGCGTGGCCTTCGTTCCGGGCGCGCCGTTCTACGCGAACGAGCCGGCCACCAACACCCTGCGCCTGTCCTTCGTGACCGTACCGCCGGAGCGCATCCGCGAAGGCATTGCCATCCTCGGCAAGCTGATCAAGGACATGCTGTAAACTCCACGAAGCACCCACCAAGTGCAACCGCCAGTATGCATTGGCGGTTGCATAACTGGTCGTAGCGGTACAACACCGGGACAAATTTCAGCCTTGTTTGTGTTTTTGTGGCAACGAATGTTGCCGCAAGCGATGACGAACGGGGTATGATTTCTCCGTATGAACCACCCTGCTTTCGAGTCCGCAGTGCCCGCGCGCCAGGCTGCGATCCTGATCGTCGACGACGCGCCCGCCAGCCTGAGCCTGCTGCAGGACATGCTGCGCAGCCAGGGTTACCGCACCTTCGTTGCCATTTCCGGCGAACGCGCCCTCGATCTCGCCCAGCGGGTCCAGCCCGACCTGATCCTGCTCGACGTCATGCTGCCCGGCCTGGACGGCCTGGAAACCTGCCGCCGCCTGAAGGCCAACCCGGCCACCAGCGACATCCCTGTCATTTTTGTCAGTGCCTGCTCCGAGACCGAGGACATCGTGGCCGGTTTCGACCAGGGCGCCGCCGACTACATCGCCAAGCCGCTGCGCCTGCCCGAAGTCATCGCCCGCGTGCGTGCCCAGCTCAACTTCCGCTCCGCCAGCCAGTCCAGCTCCCAGCAGGCCAGGCACCTGCGCATGATCGTCGAGGGCATGGACGAAGGCCTGATGCTGCTCGGCCACGATGGACGCATCCAGTACGCCAACCCGGCCAGCGAGCGCTGCCTGGGCTACAGCGGCGCCGAGCTGGTCGGCCGGCACCTGGCCGCCCTGCTGGCCGAACCGGCCGCGAACGACTATGCCGCCTATTTCGACCGCCAGGGGCGCAATGAGCCGGGCATCCTCGAGCGCTGCCGCGGCACCCGCGAAGTGCTGCTGCAGCAACCCAACGGCAGCGTGCGCGCAATGGACCTGAGCCTGTCGCCGATGGCTTCCAGCGAGCAGCTCTACGTCGCCCTGCTGCACGACATCACCCACCACAAGCAGTCCGAGACCGCGCTGCAGCGCGCCGCCATGGCCGACCCGCTCACCGGGATCGCCAACCGACGCCAGTTCGATGCCTGCCTCGAACGCGAATGGCAGCGCGCGATCCGCAATGCCAAGCCGCTGTCGCTGCTGGTGCTCGACGTCGACCACTTCAAGCTGTACAACGACCTGCTCGGCCACGCCGCCGGCGACCAGTGCCTGCAGGCCGTGGCCAGCACGGTGCAGGCGCATGCGCTGCGCGCCACCGACCTGGCGGCGCGCTACGGCGGCGAGGAATTCGTCCTGCTCTTGCCCGACACGCCGTATGCCGGCGCCGCCAAGCTGGCCGATTCGATCCGCGCCGACGTCGAGCGCCTGCGCGTGCCCAACCCGCGCTCGGGCACCTCCGACTTCGTCACCGTCAGCGTGGGCGCCGCCACCTTCGTGCCGACCAAGTTCGACGACATGCGCTCGCTGTTCCTGGCCGCCGACCGCGCCATGTACGACGCCAAGGCGGCCGGCCGCAACCGGGTGGTCGCCGTCGGCGGCGGCTATGCCTGGGAAGCGATGCAGACGGCGCTGGCGCGCTAGCCCGCCCGGCTCACACCTGCCGCGGATAACCCGTGATACGGGCGATGTCGCGGTACATCGGCTGCAGCCGGCGGTACATTCCCAGGTAAACCTCGCGGTATAGCCGGTCGTAGACCGCCCGGTTGGCTGCGATCGGCTCGAACACCCTGCCTACCCGCGTCATGCCCCCGATCGCCGCCGCGAAGTCAGGGTACAGGCCGAGCCCCACGGCGGCGTCGATCGCCGCACCCAGCCCCGAGGTCTCGTACGCGTGCGGAAGCGAGACCGGCAGGCCGAAGATGTCGGCGGTGAGCTGCATCGCGGCGTCGCTCTGCGAGCCGCCGCCCGACACGCGCAGTTCGGTGATGCGGGTGCCCGAGCGCCGCTCGATGCGCTCCTTCCCTTCGCGCAGCGCGTACGCCAGCCCTTCCAGGATGGCGCGGTAGACGTGGGCGCGGGTATGCACGTCGCCGAAACCGATGATGGCGCCCTTGGCCTCGCGCCCCGGCACCCGGATGCCGGGCGTCCAGTAGGGCTGCAGCATCAGTCCCATGGAGCCGGGCGGCACCGCATTGGCCAGTTCGTCGAACAGGCGCTCGGGCGCCACGTCTTCCAGCAGGGCGCGCATCTGTTCGTGGTGGCCGAACTGCTCCTTGAACCAGTTGACCATCCAGTAGCCGCGGAATACTTGCACCTCCGTGCTGTAGGCGCCGGGAATCGCCGCCGGATACGGCGGCACGAAAGGCGTCACCTCCACGTAGCGGGTGGTGGTGGTGTTGATGGTGGCGGTGGTGCCGTAGCTCAGGCAACCGACGTGGGGCGCGCTGCAGCCGGCTCCGATCACTTCGCAGGCCTTGTCGGCGGCCGCGGCCAGCAGCGGCAGGCCTGCAGGGATGCCGGTGTCGATCGCTGCCTGCGCGCTGATGCTGCCCAGTTGCGTGCCCGGCTCCTGCAGCTCGGGCAGCATGCGCGGCTCCACCGCCAGCGCCTGCCATTTCCAGTCGCGCCGTCCAGCCCATTTGCGGCGCCGGTAGTCGAACGGCAGGTAGGCCACCTGCGAACCGGAGGAATCGGCAAAGCGCCCGCACAGGCGCCAGTTCAGGTAGCCCGACAGCAGCAGGAACTTGTGAGTCGCCCGCCAGATCTCGGGCTGGTGCGCGTGGATCCAGTTGATCTCGGCCTCCCCGCGCAGGTAATCGATGGTCTCGTGGACCCGCGCCAGCCGAAAGGCGGTGCGCCACAAGGGCCCGATCGGCGGCACCACATCGGTACGGCGCTGGTCGAGCCAGGTGATGGCGGGCCGCAGCGCTGCGCCCTCGCGGTCGACGTTGATGACGGTGCCGCGCTGCGTCGTCACCGCCACGCCGGCGATGCGGGCGCGGTCGGCGCCCGGCTGGGTCCAGAGCTGCCGGCAGGCCTGGCACAGCGCCTGCCAGAAGCCCTCCGGGTCGTGCTCGGCCCAGCCGGGATGCTCGCTGCGGTAGTCCAGCAAGGGGACCTGCGACCTGGCGACGATATTCCCCTTCAAGTCGAACAGCAGCGCGCGCACGCTCTGGGTGCCGTTGTCGATGGCGAGGATCAGCGGATCATGCATCGGAAGGGTATGGTGTCATGCCGCGCAGGTGCGGAAGCCGGCGAAGATATCGTCGCGTTCCGGCTGGTAGAAATTACGGAAATGCGGGGAGCGCAGGCGCGCCGGCGTCGCGAACGACGCGCCGCGCAAGGCCTGGCGGCTGCCGAAATACGGCGCCGAATACTCGCGGTAGCGATCCGCACCGAAGCCGGCATAAGGCAGGAAGGGCGAAGCCGTCCACTCCCACAAGCCTCCCCACTGAAAGGCCGGTTGGCTTGATGCCGCCGCGAACTCCCATTCCTGTTCCAGCGGCAGGCGCCGCCCGGCCCAGCGGCAGTAGGCCTGCGCTTCGTGCAGGCTCACATGACGCACCGGCGCACCGGGATCGACCGCAATCGAGGCGCCGAAGCGCTGCTCCAGCCAGCCTCCCGCGCTATCCGGCATCCAGTAGCGCGGCGCCGTGCGCCCGTTTGCCGCCAGCCAATCCCATCCGGCCTGGCTCCAGCAGGCGGTACGCCGGTAGCCGCCGTCGTGCACGAAGGCGAGGTAATCCGCGTTGGAGACCAGCCCGGCATCGATCGCGAACGGCGCGACCTGGCACATGAAAGCCTGCTTTTCATTGTCGAACACGAAGCCGCGCCGCTGCTCCCCGCCGAGCAGCAGCGCGCCGCCGGCAAAGGCGATCTCGCCTTGCGCGCGCGCCGGGCCGACCTCGTCCTCCAGGCCGGCGGCGTCGCGCGGCGCGGCCGCGCCGAGCGTCTGCAGCGTATAGGCAAGCGCTTCGCCATGCATGTCCTCATGCGCCAGGACCAGGCGGTAAGGATAGAGGGCGGCATCGTCGTCGGACTCGCGCGCCAGGCGCGCGCGGATCCGCTCCAGCACTTCATGGCAATAGTCCTTTAGCCGGGCCGGCGCGGGCAGCGCGAGCGACCAGCGCGCGTCGTGCGGCACGGTGTTCGAATCGAAGCAGGCATCGGCCTGCGCCAGCAGCGAATCGCCGCTCGTCTCGCCCGGCGCGCTGCCGCGCGCTGCGCGCAATACGAACCATTCGGCGAACCAGGCAATATGACCCAGTTCCCACAGCGGCGGGTTGAGGATGGCAAGACGCGGCACCCGCGCACTGTCGTGGTAGCCGGCGCCGGCCAGCGCATCGAACAAGGCAAGCGTGCGCTGCCGCGCATCCTGCAGGGCCTGGTCCAGGCCGTGCGGCTCCATGCTACGGAAGGATGCGTGCTGTTCGCTCATGCACGCATTGTACGGCCATGTCACGGCAAGATCATCACCCCGTTTCCGCAGCGGCCGGCACGCGCCAGGCCCGGGCCTCGCCGGCGTCGACGCCGCGCTCGCGGGCGAACGCCGTGCCCATCGCGCAGCTGTCCGCTTCATGCAATTCCCAGGCACCCTCCCCTTTCAGGCACAGCACATGGGTGTGGTGGCGCAGCACCGCGGCGCGGTGGGCGATGCTGATCAGGGTCGCGCCGTCCCTGCGCAGGCGCGCGTACAACGAGGCCTCGTTGGCGGCATCGAGGGCGCTGGTCGCCTCGTCCAGGATGACGATCCTCGGCCGGTGCACCAGCACCCGGGCGAAGGCCAGGCGCTGCTGTTCGCCGACCGACAGCAGCTTTTCCCAGTCGTGCACGGCATCCAGGCCGCCCACCCGCTCGGCCAGGCGCGGCAGCTGGACCTCGCGCAGGATGTCCAGCAGCTGCGCGTCGCTCAGGTCGGCATGCGCGCTGGGGTAGAGCAGCTGGCTGCGCAGCGTGCCCGACTGCAGGTAGGGTTGCTGGGGCAGGAAGAAGAACTGGTCCAGGGCCGGACGGTGGATGGTGCCGCTGCCCTCGTGCCACAGGCCGGCGATCGCGCGCAGCAGCGAGCTCTTGCCGCAGCCGCTCTCGCCGGTGATGAGCAGCGCGTCGCCGGGGTTCAAGGCGAGCGACAGCTCCTTGATCAGCACCCGTTCCGATTGCGGCGGGTGCAGGGTCAGCGATTCCAGCACCAGCTGTTGGCCCTGGCGCGTCTGGATGCGCGCCTGCGTGGCGGTGCCCCCGGATCCTGTTTCGGGCAGCACCAGCCGGGACAGGGCCTGGAGGCGCCCGATGCCCGCCACGAAGCGGCTCAGGCTCTCGAAGTTGTCGACGATGACGCCCACCGCCGCCAGCACCGCCGTGAAGGCGCCGGCCGCCTGCACCGCCCGCCCCACTTCCAGCTCGCCCGACAGCACGCCATCGGCCAGGATCATGAAGGGCAGCACCAGGGTCAGTTGGCTGAAGGTACGCTGGAACAGGTTGAGCGAACACTGCTTGCGGATCAGGCGTGCGAAATTGTCGATCACCTGCTGGAACTTGCCGTCGATATGGGCCCGTTCCTGCGCTTCGCCGCGGTAAAAGGCGATCGACTCAGCGTTCTCGCGCAGGCGCATCAGGCTGAAGCGGAAATCTGCCTCGCGCCGCAGCTGCCAGAAATTCAGGTGGATCAGCGGGGTGCCGAACACGTACAGGGCGACCACGGTGCCGGTCAGCGCATACACCGCCAGCACGCCGACCAGCAGATGCGAAATCGACCACAGCACGGTGCTGAAGGCCACCAGCTGCATGATCGAGCCCAGGAAGATGAGCAAAAAGTGGATCGAGCGGCCCGTGAAGCTGTTGATGTCTTCGCTGATGCGCTGGTCGGGATTGTCGATGTCGCCCTCGGCGCCCAGCCGGTAGTAGGTGCGCCCCTTCAGGTAGCCGTCCAGGAAGCGCCCGGTGAGCCAGCGCCGCCACTGGTTGGCGAAGCGGTCGCGCATGTAGTAATAGAAGGCATAGACCGGCACCGCGAACGCCAGCGTCATCAGGCAGGCCCGCACCGCGGTCCAGAAGCGGCCGTCTTCCCTGCCCGCCAGTGCCGAGGTCATCTCGCCGGCCTGCTCGTTGAGCATCACGGCCAGCTTGGTCTCGACCAGCATCAGCACGATCAACAGGGCCAGCAGGGTCCAGGCCTGCCGGCGCTTCTCGCCCAGCCAGTAGGGCTTGGCCACGCTGACGAATTCCTTCCATGCGGCGAGCGACAAGGGCGCGGCGCGGCGCCCATCGTTGGCGCCTGCCGGCGCATCCTGCGCTGCGGGGCCTTGGGCTGCTGTGGTCGGCGTCTTCATGCTCGGTGAAATGCTGTTGATGGCTTGAAACCAGCATACCGCCGCCCGGTCGCCGCTTCCGTGCGAAAACGGACATAGTCCGTGTTGCGCTTCTACGTCTTCGACGAACCCGGGACAGGCCCAGGACAGCCATCATCGACGGCACCGCCCTGCATGAGCGCCAGCTGCTCCGGCGCGAACACCACCGTCTGGGCCTGGAATCCCAGCGCGATCCCGGCCGCCTCGAGCCGCTCGGCGATCGCCAGCAGCAGCGCTTCGCGCGTGCGCACGCTGGCCTCGAAATCCGGCACCTCCATGTAGGCGAACACTTCGATATTGAAGGAGCGCTCGCCGATCCGGCCCAGGTGCGCGCGCGAACCTTCGCCGACCTCGTCGTGCTCGAGCAGGATCTGGCGGACGATGCCGGCGGCTTCCGCCAGCCTGGCGGCGGGGGTGCGGTGGTCGAGCGCGATCACCGGATTGAACAGGAAGCGGTCGCGCGCGGCGTAGTTTTCGATCTGGCGCGCCGAAAAGTCGCCGTTCGGGATGGTCACCAGGGTACGGTCCAGGGTGCGCAGGCGGGTCGAACGGATCCCGATGTCTTCCACCGTGCCGATCACGTCGCCGACCTTGACGAAGTCGCCCACCTGGGCCGGCCGGTCGGCGATCACGGTGACGCTGCCGACCAGGTTCTCCACGGTCTTCTGCGCGCCCAGGGCAAGCGCGATACCGCCGATGCCGAGCGCCGCGATGCCGGTGGTGACGTCGATGCCGAAGGTATCGAGCAGGCCGATGGCGAAGAACAGCAGCAGCACCACCTTGGCGGTGCGCCGCGCCAGCACGATGACCGAGACCACCTGGCGCCGTCCGCGCCGCTGCATCCGCGTGATGGCCAGCTGGGCGACGGCGTCGAGCAGGCGCAGGCCGAACCAGACGAACGCGATCAGGAGCAGGATGCCGGTGTAGCGCAGCAGGGTCTGGCGCGCCACGATGGCGACCGGCAGCCGTTCGGCCCATTCGAAGAACACGAACACGGCGACCAGGAGGCTGAGCGGCGGCAAGGCCGCCTCGAAGAAGCGGTAGGCGCCGTTGGCGGCGGGGTCCGCTACCAGCCGGCGGATCAGGGCGACCAGGATGGTGGCGACGATCCATAGCCCGCCGAAGACCAGCGCGCCCAGGCCCACCAGCATGCCCCAGTCCTCCAGCGGCGCGCCGGCCACGGTGAATTGCGGCCGCTGGGCATCGGTGACGGCGGTCGATTTCTCGGCCACGGCCGCGATCGCGGTCGCGGTCTCGCGCGAGATGCGCCAGATCTGCAGGCCCTCTTCTTCGCCGCGGCTGAGCAGGACCGGGATCGTCCTGCCCTTGGTCCTGATCTCGCCGATGCGCTCCTGGTCCACCGGCAGCTCGTCGCCGATGCGGCCGGGACCGTCGTTCGACAGAGCCGCATACGGCTCCAGCGAGCCGCCGCTGTCGAGCAGGGCCTGGAACTCGCGCGCCCTGGCGGCAGCCGCCGCGCGCTGCCGGCTGCTGTTCGCGGGAAGGTCGAAGTACTGAGCGGCGCGGTCGTGGTCTCCCTCGGCCAGGGCCCGGATCAGCCCGGAGACCGTCGAACGCGGCGTTTCGCGGCCGAGCAGGTCGGCCTGGGTGGGCGCCGCCGCGGCCGCGGCCTCGGGCTCGGCCGCAAACAGGGGACCGGCTGCCGTGGCCGGCAGTATGAATGCGAGCAACAGCCAGGCGAACGATAAGGGAATCAAAAATTTCGGGAAAGAAATCAGGACAGAAAGACGCATTCTCAAAAACAACTCCTTCGCTCAAGGACAAGGCGCAGTCTAGCATCCGCCCCGCCCCTCACGAACTGCTGTCCTCGCCAACGCATCCGCAGGCAAGGGCTATAATTGTCCGAATAGCCAACGCACCCAGACCGCTTATTGACGGTAATCGACGTGAATCCACATCTCGACCAGCTCCATCCCTACCCCTTCGAACAGCTGCGCCAGTTATTCAGCGGCGTGACCCCGAACCCCGCCTACAGCCCGATCAGCCTCGGCATCGGCGAGCCGAAGCACCCGACGCCCGCCTTCATCGAGAAGGCCCTGATGCATGCGATGGCCGGCCTGTCGGTCTACCCGACGACCCACGGCAGCGAGCCGCTGCGGGTGGCGATCGCAGGCTGGCTGGAGCGCCGCTACGCCATCCCGGCGGTCGACCCGGGCACGATGGTGCTGCCGGTGAACGGTTCGCGCGAAGCGCTGTTCGCCTTTGCCCAATGCGTCGTGGACGGCGCCCGCGGCAATGCGCTGGTGATGAGCCCGAACCCGTTCTACCAGATCTACGAGGGCGCGGCCTACCTGAGCGGCGCCACGCCCTATTACGTCAACTCGGAACCCGGCCGCAACTTCGCGCCCGACTATGCCAGCGTGCCGGATGAGGTCTGGTCGCGCGTGCAGCTGCTGTTCGTCTGCTCGCCGGGCAACCCGACCGGCGCCGTGCTCACGCTCGAGGACTGGCGCCAGCTGTTCGAGCTGTCCGAGCGCCACGGTTTCGTGATCGCCTCGGACGAGTGCTATTCCGAGATCTACTTCGGCACGACCCCGCCGCTGGGCGCCCTCGAAGCGGCGCACCAGCTGGGCCGCAGCAGCGGCGAACGCCCGTATGCGAACCTGGTGGTGTTCTCCAGCCTGTCGAAGCGCTCGAACGTGCCGGGCATGCGCTCGGGCTTCGTGGCGGGCGACCCGCAGCTCCTGAAGAAATTCCTGCTCTACCGTACCTACAGCGGCGGCGCCATGTCGCCGCCGATCCAGGCGGCCTCGATCGCGGCCTGGAACGACGAGCACCACGTGCAGGACAACCGCGCGCTGTACCGCGAGAAGTTCAACCTGATCACCCCGCTCCTGAAGGGCGTGATGGACGTCGAGCTGCCCGATGCCGGCTTCTACCTGTGGGCCGACGTGCGCCGCACCGGCCTGTCGGACACCGAGTTCGCACGCCGCCTGTACGCCGAATATAATGTGACGGTTTTGCCAGGCAGTTATCTTGCACGCGAAGCGCACGGCCTCAACCCGGGCCGCAAACGCATCCGCATGGCGCTGGTAGCCAGCGTCGACGAAGGACTCGAAGCCGCCAACCGCATCGTCGAGTTCTGCAAGGGCCTGTGACAGGCAGCACCAACATATACACTAACTAGAGAATCATCATGACCCAACAACTCCAGAACATCATCGACACCGCGTGGGAACAGCGCGCGGAGTTCAGCCCGTCCAACGCCCCAGCCGAACTGCGCGACGCGGTCGCCCACGTGCTCGCCGGCCTGGATGCCGGCACCCTGCGCGTGGCAGAGAAAAGCAGCGGCGACTGGGTCGTGAACCAGTGGATCAAGAAGGCCGTCCTGCTGTCCTTCCGCCTCGAAAATAACGTGCCGGTCGCCGGCGGCGATATGCAGTTCTACGACAAGGTGCCGACCAAGTTCGCCGACTACACCCCGGAAGATTTCGCCAAAGGCGGTTTCCGCGTGGTGCCGCCGGCGGTCGCGCGCCGCGGCAGCTTCATCGGCAAGAACGTGGTCCTGATGCCGTCCTACGTCAACATCGGCGCCTACGTCGATGAAGGCGCGATGGTCGACACCTGGGCCACCGTCGGCTCCTGCGCCCAGATCGGCAAGAACGTGCACCTGTCGGGCGGCGTCGGCATCGGCGGCGTGCTGGAACCGATGCAGGCCAACCCGACCATCATCGAAGACAACTGCTTCATCGGCGCCCGTTCGGAAATCGTCGAAGGCGTGATCGTCGAAGAGAACTCGGTGATCTCGATGGGCGTCTACATCGGCCAGTCGACCAAGATCTACAACCGCGAGACCGGCGAAGTCACCTACGGCCGCATCCCTTCGGGTTCGGTGGTGGTGTCGGGCAGCCTGCCGTCAAGCGACGGCAAGTACAGCCTGTACTGCGCCGTGATCGTCAAGCGCGTGGACGCCAAGACCCGCGCCAAGACCGGCATCAACGAGCTGCTGCGCGGCGACTAAGCATTACCTACCGGCCCGCAAGGGCCGGCTTCGCATTCAAAGGAGACGATGCCATGGCCATGGACCGCCTGTTCCAGCTGATGAAGGAGAAGAACGCTTCCGACATGTTCTTCGCCGTGAACTCGCCGGTGCACATCAAGATCAACGGGAACCTCATCCCGATCAACCAGCATCGTCTCGAACCCGACAACATCATCTCGCTGCTGTCCGAGATCGCCTCGCCGGAACAGATGCAGGAGCTCGAGCGCGAGAACGAACTCAACATGGGCGTGTCGGTCGCCAACCTGGGGCGCTTCCGCCTGTCGGCCTTCCGCCAGCGCGGCTCGATCTCGGCCGTGCTGCGCTTCGTGCCGGCGAATATCCCGCCGATCGGCGAACTGGGCCTGCCGCCCGTGCTATCCGAGCTGATCATGGAAAAGCGCGGCCTGCTGCTCGTCGTGGGCGCCACCGGTTCCGGCAAGTCGACCACCATCGCCTCGATGCTGGACCACCGCAACGAACAGCGCACCGGCCACATCCTGACGCTGGAAGACCCGATCGAGTACCTGTTCAAGAACAAGAAGTCGATCGTCAACCAGCGCGAAATCGGCAGCGACGCCACCAGTTTCGCCACGGCGCTACGCAACTCGATGCGCCAGGCGCCCGACTGCATCCTGATCGGCGAGATCCGCGACAAGGAATTCATGGCGGCGGCCCTGGCCTATGCCCAGTCCGGCCACCTGGTGCTGGCCACCCTGCACGCCAACAACAGCTACAACGCGCTGAACCGCATCATCAGCTTCTACCCGATCGAGAACCGCGCCGCCCTGCTGCAGGATCTGGCGTCAAGCGTGAAGGCGATCGTCTCGCAGCGCCTCATCAAGTCGGCCGCAGGCGGCCAGCGCCAGGCCGCGGTGGAAGTGATGCTGAACACACGCTACATCGCCGACCTGATCGAAAAGGGCGAGATCGGCCAGATCAAGGAAGCGATGGACAAGAGCCTGTCGCCGGGCTCGCAATCGTTTGAAAGCGCCTTGCTCAAACTGGTCAAGGATGGGCTGGTGACGCAGGAAGAAGCGCTGGCCAATGCCGACTCGGCCACCAACCTGCTCTGGCTGCTCAACAATGGACCGGAGAGCCAGGTGCAGCCCGAGGAAGAGAAGAAACCGGGCAAGGAACCGCCGGGTGCGTCCTTTACCGAATTCACGCTCAACAACTGAGCCATTTCTTCCGTCCGCTGCGGAAAAACGCCCCTGTGTAGAATCCTCGCAGCGGGCGTGCTGTGCTATCCTTGCCGCCTTTCCAAAATACCATCTCCCTGCGCATTCGCGCGGGCGCAAGGATTGACGCACCATGACCACGACCCTCTACGGCATCCCCAACTGCGACACCGTCAAGAAAGCCCGCACCTGGCTGGCGGACAACGGCCACGATTTCACGTTCCATGACTTCAAGAAACAAGGCTTGACGCGCGAACTGGTCGCCGGCTGGCTCGTACAGCTGGATTGGGAAACCCTGGTCAACCGCAAGG
Organism: Massilia sp. UBA6681; assembly: GCF_002454935.1. Taxonomy (NCBI): domain Bacteria; kingdom Pseudomonadati; phylum Pseudomonadota; class Betaproteobacteria; order Burkholderiales; family Oxalobacteraceae; genus Massilia; species Massilia sp. UBA6681. Next base: position 56,860 of record NZ_DKJX01000128.1, on the reverse strand, counting down.
GCACCACCTGGCGCAACTTGCCGGATGAGCGCAAGGCGCAAATCACCGACAAGAACAGCGCACTGGAACTGATGCTGGAGAACCCTTCCGTCATCAAGCGCCCGGTCCTGCAAGGCGTAGGCCCAGTCTCGGTCGGCTTCTCGGCCGACGCTTACGCGGCGAAATTCAGGGACGCTGCATGAAACCCTCGCGCACCCTCCTGCTGACCGAAGAGCTGATCGCCCTCGATTCGGTCACGCCGCAGGACAAAGGCTGCCAGGAGCGCCTGAAGGAACTGCTGGCGCCGCTCGGCTTTCACTGCGAGACCATCGAATCGAACGGCGTCACCAACCTGTGGGCGCGCAAGGGGACGACCGCACCCGTGTTCGTGTTCGCCGGCCACACCGACGTGGTGCCCTCCGGTCCCGAACACCAGTGGGTATCAAGCCCTTTCGTGCCGACCCGCCGCGACGGCAAGCTGTACGGCCGCGGCGCCTCCGACATGAAGACTTCGATCGCGGCCATGGTGGTCGCCTGCGAGGAATTCATCGCCGCCCACCCTGACCATAAAGGCTCGATCGCTTTCCTGATCACCAGCGACGAGGAAGGCCCGGCCGTGGACGGCACGGTGGTCGTCTGCGAGCGCCTGGAAGAGCGCGGCGAGACCCTGGACTACTGCCTGGTGGGCGAACCGACCTCGAACCACGTGCTGGGCGACACCATCAAGAACGGCCGCCGCGGCTCGCTCTCGGGCCACCTGATGATCAAGGGCATCCAGGGCCACATCGCCTACCCGCACCTGGCGCGCAACCCGATCCACCAGGCCGCGCCGGCGCTGGCGGAACTGGCGGCGGAAGTCTGGGACGAAGGCAACGAGTACTACGCGCCGACCAGCTGGCAGATCTCGAACATCCAGGCCGGCACCGGCGCCACCAACGTGATCCCGGGCCACGTGACGATCGACTTCAACTTCCGCTTTTCCACCGCCAGCACTGCCGACGGCCTGGAAGCGCGCGTGCACGCCATCCTCGACCGCCACGGGCTCGACTACGAACTGCAGTGGACCTTATCCGGGCAGCCCTTCCTGACGCCGAAAGGCCTGCTGTCGGACACGCTGTGCGACGCCATCTTCGAGGAGCTGGGCGTGCAGACCGAACTGTCGACCACGGGCGGGACCTCGGACGGCCGCTTCATCGCCCGCATCTGCCCGCAGGTGATAGAATTCGGGCCTCCGAACGCCAGCATCCACAAGATCGACGAACACATCGAGCTGCGCTACATCGATCCCCTCAAGAACATCTACCGCCGCACGCTGGAACAGCTGCTGGCCCAGTAACGAGCAATAAAAACCGGGAGAAGGCCATGACCAACACCACTTTCAGCACGCCGCGCGACCTGCTGCGCTATGCGATCACCCGCTTCAACTCTGCCCGCCTCTTCTTCGGCCACGGCAGCGCCGAGGCCTTCGACGAAGCCGCCTACCTGATCCTGCACACCCTCAAGCTGCCGCTGGACCGCCTCGACCCCTTCCTGGACGCGCGCCTGCTGCCGGACGAAGTGATCCAGGTGATGGAAGTGATCGAGCGCCGCGTGGTCGAGCGCGTGCCGGCCGCCTACATCACCAAGGAAGCCTGGCTGGGCGACTACCACTTCTACGTGGACGAACGCGTGCTGGTGCCGCGCTCCTTCATCGCCGAACTGATCCCGCAGACCTTCAGCCCCTGGGTGCAGGATCCGGAAAGCGTGGAGAACGTGCTGGAACTGTGCACCGGCAGCGGCTGCCTGGCGATCATGATGGCCGACGCCTTCCCGAATGCCGTGGTCGACGCGGTGGACATCTCGAAGGACGCGCTGGCCGTGGCCGAGCACAACATCCGCGAATACAAGCTGGAAGGCCGCGTCAATCCGATCGAATCGGACCTGTACGAGCACGTGCCCTTCAAGCGCTACGACCTGATCGTCACCAACCCGCCCTACGTGAACAGCATTTCGATGGGCAAGCTGCCGCCGGAATACCTGCGCGAGCCGCAGATCGCCCTGGCGGGCGGCGAGGACGGCATGGACCTGGTGCGCAAGATCGTCGAAGGCGCCGCGGAGCGCCTGACGCCGGAAGGCATCCTCGTGGTCGAGATCGGCAACGAGCGCGACTATGCCGAAGCGGCCTTCGGGCACCTGGGGCTGACCTGGCTGAGCACCAGCGCCGGTGACGACGCCGTGTTCCTGCTCACCGCCGAACAACTGCAATCGCAATAATTTACGTTCGCTTTAACGATGTTCGTAGGGTGGGCGGCTTTGCCGCCCACGCGTCCAACCAGCAGATGCGTCACCACAGCGCATACGAGAGTTGAACGCGTGGGCGGGAGATCCGCCCACCCTACGTAAAACCAGAAATACGCAATGATCCGCTTCCAGAACGTCAGCCTGATGCGCGGCACCAAGCCGCTGCTCGAGGACGCCGACCTTACCCTCAACCCGGGCGACAAGATCGGCCTGATCGGCGCCAACGGCGCCGGCAAATCGAGCCTGTTCGCCATGCTGCGCGGCGAGCTGCACCCGGATCAGGGCGCCATCGACTTCCCCGCCAAGTGGCGCATGGCCTACGTGGCCCAGGAGACCCCGGCCCTCGACCGTCCGGCGCTGGAGTACGCGATCGACGGCGACGTCAACCTGCGCCGCCTGCAGGCCGAACTCATTGACCTGGAAGCGCATCCGGATGCGGACGACCACGGCATGCGCCTGGGCGAAATCCACAGTCTGCTCGCCGATGCCGACGCCTACACGGTGCAGTCGCGCGGCGAGCAGCTGCTGCTTGGCCTGGGCTTCTCGCTGGAGCAGATGGCGCAGCCGGTGGCCAGCTTCTCGGGCGGCTGGCGCATGCGCCTGAACCTGGCGCAGGCCCTGATGTGCCCTTCCGACCTGCTGCTGCTGGACGAGCCGACCAACCACCTGGACCTGGACGCGATCATCTGGCTGGAGGATTGGCTGAAGCGCTATCCGGGCACCCTGATCATCATTTCGCACGACCGCGATTTCCTCGACGAGATCGTCAACGTCGTCGTGCACATCGACGAGCGCAAGCTGAAGCGCTATTCGGGCAACTACAGCGCCTTCGAGCGCCAGCGCGCCGCCCACCTGGTGCTGGCCGCCGCCGCTTTCGAAAAACAGCAGCGCACCCGCGCCCACCTGCAATCCTTCGTGGACCGCTTCAAGGCCAAGGCCACCAAGGCGCGCCAGGCCCAGAGCCGCATGAAGGCGCTGGCCAAGATGGAAGAGCTGGCCCCGCTGCGCGCCGCCGCCGAATTCTCCTTCGAATTCCGCGAGCCGCTCTCCGCGCCGAATCCGCTGCTGGTGCTGGACAACGTCGATGCCGGCTACCCCTTGCTGGATGAGCATGGCGACAAGGTCGGCGGCAAGGCGATCGTCAAGCGCGTCAACTTCTCGCTGCAGATCGGCCAGCGCATCGGCCTGCTTGGCGTGAACGGCGCCGGCAAGTCTACGCTCATCAAGACCGTCGCCGGCGAGCTGATGCCGCTGGAGGGCAAGGCCACCCTGGGCAAGGGCCTGTCGATCGGCTATTTTGCCCAGCACCAGGTCGAGATGCTGCGCCACGACGAGTCGCCGCTGTGGCACCTGCTGAAGATTGCGCCGAACGTGCGCGAGCAGGAGCTGCGCAACTTCCTCGGCAGCTTCAACTTCCCGGGCGACATGGTGACCAGCCCGATCGCGCCCTTCTCCGGCGGCGAAAAGGCGCGCCTGGCCCTGGCCCTGATCGTGTGGCAGCGCCCCAACCTGCTGCTGCTGGACGAACCGACCAACCACCTCGACCTCGAGACCCGCGAGGCGCTGACCATGGCGCTGGCACAGTTCGAGGGCACCGTGGTGCTGGTGTCGCACGACCGCCACCTGCTGCGCGCCACGACCGACGAGTTCATCATCGTCGCCGACGGCAAGCTGCAGCCCTTCGACGGCGACCTGGACGACTACAAGGAATGGCTGTTCCAGACCAAGCTCGGCAAGGGCACCGACACCCTGCCGGCGCCCGCCCCTGCGAAGGACGGCAAGCCGGATGCGCCAATGGCGGCCCCGGTCGACCGCAAGGAGCAAAAGAAGCTGGAAGCGGAAGCGCGCCAGCGCATGGCCGCGCTCAGGAAACCCATCGAGAACCGCGTCAAGCGCCTCGAAGAGCAGATGGCCAAGCTGAACGCGAAGAAGGCCGAGATCGACGCCCAGCTGCTCGAGCCGAGCATCTACGAGGCCGAGAACAAGGAAAAGCTCAAGCTTCTCGTGGCCGACCAGGCCTTCGCCGCGCGCGACCTGGAACAGCTCGAATCCGAATGGCTGGAGCTGCAGGAGCAGCTCGAAGGCCTGGCGGCTTGACGTACCAACCGAATACCTGGCCGGGACACGCCGGCCAGGTCGACAAACGGTCCTGCTAGGTCATCGGCCAGAACCAGACCTCGCGCGACAGCCAGTAGCAGCCGGTCGCGGTCCCATCAATCTCATTCCCGCATCGCAGGTACTTGCCCCAACGGTCTCTTGAAATGATGGCAATGTGTCCCTGCGGGTTAGTATCGCCATAGATGCTGAAGAACGAGACGATCCCGTGCCGGTTCGCTATCTTCTGCTCTGCCTCCAGGCTGCTCCCGAACTTCGCTGGCTTGCCCACGTGGCGAACCAGCCAGTTGCTCAGCCTGCGCTGCCGTGTCTCGATCGAGCGCCCTTTATACTTGCCGGCCTTGATGAGCCAGTCGCCCGGATTCGGATAGCCGGCGCCGAGCAGGGCCAGACTCATCCGGATTGCGCACGTGTTGTTGAAATTCAGGTTGTTGATGTTCTCGGGATATCCAATCCAGTGGTAGAGCTCTTCCCGACTAAAACATTGTCCGTATCCGGAAAGTGTCTCCTGAGATTTGCATACGGTGCCCTCATGGAGCCCTCCTCTGTCTAGCCGGGCACGGCCACATCTTTTGCCAGGTCTCGACAATGAGTTCTGCGGCATTGCGCTTCAGCTGAGCGGCCGGCATCCGCTGCAGCGCATGCCACGCGTCCGATTCCATCTCATGCAGCTTGGGGCGATACCTTTTGTCCCAGCACCATCCTTTGCCCTCGGCAGCATCGTGCACAGCCTGGATGTATCCGCGGACAAACTCGCGGTTCGACAAGTCGATGTACTCGGCCGCGATTGCTCTGGTGCGGAACGGGCTCTCTTCGCTCCAAACCACGCTGGCCGGATCCACGTTCCCCATCAGTTGGACTAGGGCCTCGCCGGTCACCGCGGGCGGTGCGTTCCCGCCCCGTGCCGGGCATGCGGGCATGATTGCCAGAAGCAGCGGGATCAGCGCACGCATCACGCAATCCTGTTCATGGCAAGGTCCCAGCCACCTGCCGTGTTGCCGCTGCTTCCGCCACCGACTTTCTGCTGGGTGTACTTCCAGCGCGCCTTCGAGAACTTTAGACCCAGGCTCTCGGTCGGGAAGTCCCCGCCGGCGAAGCTGGGCGCGACGTGCGCGATCAACACGTTCTCGAGTTCGACTTCGAAATATTTGACCGGCTCGCCGTTGCCGTCTGCGCGCTGCATCTCGAGTTTCGCTTTTGGCAGCGTTTTCCCGCATGCACACAATTGCGCAAGCAGGGGCGATGCTACGTCGATCAACTTACTGATACTGATTTCGCTGAGCTCTGCCCGCTCGGCTGTATGGCCGCCGCCAGTCGATGCCGTCGCGCTTCGCGGCTGTGTGATGGACCAATGCACCGACGTGCACTCGATCCAGCCCTGGTGTTTCGAATCTGCCGATTCTCCCTTGACGCCATCGAGCTGCAGGTAAAAGTCGGTTGCCATGATTTCTCCCATTTTGATGGTGAGGAATCATGGCGGGACAGGCGAAGGATGACTTAGCAGTGGTCAAGAACCAAGGGGAACTAGATCAATGAAGCATGGCGCTGCCAACGTGTGAGGCAAAGCTCATACTTCAGCCGAAGTCGTCCTAAAATTTAAATAGGAATCATTCTTATTCTCATTTATAATGTTTCCATTCTGCATATCTTTACGTTCTTTTTCGACTTTTTACACGGATACCGTATGCCTGCGCCCCGCTTTGCCCTGCCGCTGTTCCGCCGCTCCCTCATCAGCACGGCCGTCGCCCTGCTGCCCCTCGCCGCCAGCGCCGACCCGGCGCCGCACGACATGGCGACCGTCGTCGTCACCGCATCCGGCTTCGAGCAGAGCATCCGCGAAGCGCCGGCCTCGATCACCGTGCTCACCCGCGAGAAGCTCGAGAAGGAACGCTTCGGCAACCTGGCGCAGGCGCTGGAGAGCGTGGAAGGCATCGACGTCGGCGCGGCCGGCGACAAGACCGGCGGCCTGAACATCAGCATCCGCGGCATGCCCAGCGACTACACCCTGGTCCTGATCGACGGCCGCCGCCAGAACGCCGCCGGCAGCGTCACCCCGAACGGCTTCGGCGGCACCTCGACCAGCTTCATGCCGCCGGTCGGCGCGATCGAGCGCATCGAGATCATCCGCGGCCCGATGTCGACCCTGTACGGTTCGGACGCGATGGGCGGCGTGATCAACATCATCACGCGCAAGGTCGGCAAGCGCTGGCATGGCAACGTGGCGGCCGACTACACGGTGCAGGAGGAATCGCGCTTCGGCGACGTCAAGGGCGCCAAGTTCTACCTGAGCGGACCGCTCGCCGCCGACGTGCTGGGCCTGTCGCTGCGCGGCAGCACCCAGCGCCGCGCCGCCGCCGATATCCGCTACCAGAACCAGAATGGCATCGTTGCGCCGACCATGGGCGCCAATCCGGTCGAGTCAAGCATCCACAACCTTGGCGCGCGCCTGGCCTGGGCGCCCAGCCGCATGCACGAATTCACGCTGGACGCGGACAGCACCCGCCAGAGCTACGACAACACGCGCGGCCAGCTCGGGACCCTGGGCATCCAGGGCGGCTACGGTCCGAAGCAGAAGTACAACCGCGACCAGGGCAGCCTGTCCTACCGCGCACGCCTGGGCTTCGCTACCCTGGACAGCAGCTACATGGTCAACCGCACCGAAACCATCGGCCGCACCATCCCGCCGGGCACCCCTGGCGCCGTGGCCGGCAGCGCGCGCACCCTGGAAGTGGAGAGCCGCGTGTTCGACACCAAGCTGGTGGCGCCCTGGGCCAATCACCTGACCACCATCGGCGCCCAGCACTGGGACGCCGAGATGGTCGACGGCGTGGCGCCGCAGGCCTTCGCCTTCACCCAGAAAGCCCTGTTCCTGGAAGACGAGTGGCGCATTGCCCAGCCGCTGCTCCTGACGCTCGGCGCGCGCTACGACGACCATAGCATCTTCGGCGGCCAGCTCAGCCCGCGCGCCTACCTGGTGTGGAACGCGTCGCCGCGCTGGACCGTCAAGGGCGGCGCCAGCCGCGGCTACAAGACCCCGCGCGTCGAGCAGCTGGCGCCCGGCATCAACGGCTTCGGCGGTCAGGGCACGATTCCCCTGGTGGGCAGCCCCGGCCTCAAGCCCGAGACCAGCGTGACGACCGAACTGGGCGTCTACTTCGACAACGGCGCCGGCTGGACCGCCAATGCCGCCCTGTTCAACAACGAGTTCAAGGACAAGATCACCACCGGCACCGGCCTGCTCAACTGCTCCTACCGGCTGGCGCCCAACCGCCCGGGCTGCGTCAGCTTCGGCAACTGGCCGAACGTCGACGCCTTCGGCCAGTCCACCAACGTCGACGAGGCGGTGACCCGCGGCCTGGAGCTCGCGACCCGCTTCCCGCTCGCCCCCGGCTGGGCCCTGAGCGCCAACTACACCTGGACCGACAGTGAGCAGAAAAGCGGCCCGAATGCCGGCAAGCCGCTCGGCGACACGCCGGAACATGCGCTCAACGCGCGCCTCGCCTGGGACATCTCGGCGCAATGGAATGCCTGGCTGCGCCTCGAGGCTCGCAGCGAGCGCTTCCGCGATCCGGGCAGCTCGGCAGCCACCCGCGCGGCCAAGGCGGTGCTGGGCGACTACAAGGGGTATGGGATGCTGCACCTGGGCGGCAGCTACCAGCTGAACAAGCGCGTCACGCTGAATGCGGCGGTCTACAACCTGGCCAACAAGGACTTCATCGATTACCGTCCTTACCAGGCGCCGGGGTCTGCTGCGCCGACCTGGAGCAGCGTCTACGTCAACAACATGGACGGGCGCCGCTTATGGCTATCCGTGAGCGCGGATTTCTGACGCCCCCCTGCTCTAGGCGACCTGGCGCGGTTCGGCCGGCGCCACGGACATGAGGCGCGCGATGTCGATCAGGATCATGCGCCGCCCCTTGGCCAGGCCGAGCCCGATCAGGTAGTCGGCGTCGCGCTGGGCGCCCGGCAGCGCGACCACCTGCTCCGGGCGCAGGCGCACCACGCCGGTGACGCGCTCCACCACCACGCCGACCACGCCTGCGGCCACCCGCACGATCACCACGTCGGTATCCGGCTCGGGCAGCGCAAAGACGGGGGCGAAGGCGGCCCGCAGGTCCATCACCGGCATGATCACCCCGCGCGAGAGCGCCACGCCGCCGATGATCTCGCCGTCGCTGCAGAAACGCTCGAGCGACCGGTATGCCTTGAGTTCCTGCACCGCGGAATAGTCGAGCCCGTAATCGAGCCCGCCCAGGGTGAACCCAAGGAATTGCTGGGGTGCAGCGAGGAGGTGGTTCGACATGGTGGTTCCTTTCATCGGCACCACCAATGCTAAAGGCGAGCTCCCCTTAAAATGTTGACTGCAGTCAACTATCGCACTGTGCCGGGGCACACTGCACTGCTGTTGTCCAGGCTATTGCCGGATTCGCCGACAGAGCGCAAAGCGCGTTTGGCCCGGCGCAGGGTCTGGACATTGCGGAAGCTCACGTAGGCCATCCCGGCGATGAACAGCGCCGCGAAAGCGAGCGCCAGGCGGATGCCGCCGAACAGGAAACCGCCCGCGAAAAAGAACAGGCCGTACCAATAGATGTCGTAGACCGTGGCCAGCACCAGCCCGGCGGCCGAATGCGTGAGGATGACCGCTTGCGAGGCAAGGTCGCGCCAGCCCAGCACCGAGTTCCAGTCTCCCGCCCGCCCGAATGCGATGGCGTAGGTGGCGCCTGCCTGCGGAATCGTTCCGTGCCCCAGATTGACGCCGTAATGGGTGCGGCCTTCGCTGCGAAAGCTGAAGTCGCCGGCGGCGACATCGAATACCTCTTCAAAATGGATGCGCTCGATCTGCATGGTTCTCCGTTCGTCCTCAGGCTCGGGGGGCAAGGTAGCGCTTCCCCAGCGCCGCCCTGGCGGCGCGCTGTTCGATGTGCTTGAAATAGGCCCTGCCCCTGCCCTCCGATACAAAGTAAAAATACTCACCGTGGGCATTGCGCGCATAGCGCGTCACACTGATGGCGCGGATGCGGTACTCGTCCTGGTAGGCCACGTTCTCGACCACGATCTCGGCGCTGCGCCCGTCGAAGCACAGCTCCGGCGGCGCTTCCGTGATACGTATCTGCCGGAACTCCTCGTTCGCCATGCCGACGATGTCGCGCGCGCCGCGTATGTACCGGTAGTTGCTGTACGCGACGACCGCAAGGAACACGATCCCGAGGACCAGCGCAATGGGTTCCATGGCGTCTCTCGTTCAGGCCTGCAGCCAGGCCACCAATGGCGCATCGTTCGGATTGACCAGCACCTTGTCCAGGTACGCGCGCGGCAGCAGCGACACCGCCTGGCTCTCCCAGCCCATGTCGGACGGGCAGCCGCCGACGCGCCGGCCCAGGTAGTAGCGGGTGCGGCTGCGGCTGCGCGTCAGGTCCATCAGGTGTCCGGTCAACAGCACGTGCAGGCCGCTTTCCTCGTATGCTTCGCGGATCGCCGCGGCGCGCAGCAGCATGCCCGGGTCCAGCGTCCCTTTCGGGAAGGTGGCCGGGTAGCCGCCGAAGCCGTTCGACGGGTGCACCGCCCAGACCCGCCCGTCGTCCTCGAGGATCACGACGCCGGCCGCCACGCGCTTGCCCGGCGCGGGTTTGAAGGGCGGCTCGTCGAATGCATCCTCCTGCCCCGCAAGCGCGATCCAGCCGGCATCGATGCGCGGGGCCTCGCGCCACACGGCGAATGCGAGGCCGTTCAATGCCGGCGGCACCGGGCCGCCCGGGATCACGGTGGCGGGGAGCAGCGGGTCGAGCCAGTTGTCCAGCGGCGTCGGCGCGGTGGGCGCGGCGATGGCGACCGGCTTGCCCCATTCATCGGGTTTCGGATGGATCGACGTATGCATGTCTCCATTCTAATACCGCAACAGCGGCGCAGCGAAGCATTGATTCGCCACCCCTTCTGTGACAACATCGGTCGATCCCATCCGCCTCCAACCGCGACCGACAACAATGAACAAGACGCCCGGCTCCGCTCCCATCACCCTTGCGCTCGACAACGTCCTGCTCGACACCCGCCCGCGCCAGCTCGGCGGCTGGCGCCGCGGTGGCGCCGAGTTCCTGTACTTCGGCTTCAAGAACGCGCGCGCCTGCCTGTTCGTCGGCCTGTTCTTCGCCGCCATGATGCTCACGCCGCGCACCGGCATCCTCGGCATCCCGCGCTACGACGTGCTGCTGCTGGTGGCGCTGGCGATCCAGCTGTGGATGGTGAGGTCAGGCCTGGAGACGATGGACGAGCTGAAGGCGATCTGCCTGTTCCACGCGATCGGCTTCGCGCTCGAGGCCTTCAAGGTGTCCAGCGCCATCCAGTCCTGGGCCTACCCCGACTTCGCCTACACCAAAGTGCTGGAGGTGCCGCTGTTCTCGGGCTTCATGTACGCGGCCATCGGCAGCTACATCGTGCAGGCCTGGCGCCTGTTCGACCTGCGCATCCGCCACCATCCGCCGCACTGGATGGCCTGGGCCATTGCGATCCTGATCTACCTGAACTTCTTCACCCACCACTATATCGGCGACTACCGCTGGTACCTGGCCGCCTGCGCGCTCGGCCTGTACTCGCGCACCATGGTGGTGTTCCGGCCGCTCGACCGCGACCGCAGGATGCCGCTGCTGCTGGCCTTCGTGCTGATCGGCTTCTTCATCTGGCTGGCCGAGAACATCGGCACCTTCTGGGGCGTGTGGCGCTACCCGAACCAGCTGGGCGCCTGGTCGGTGGTCCACGTGAGCAAGTGGAGCTCGTGGTCGCTGCTGGTGATCATGACCTTCACCATCGTGGCCAACCTCAAGCACATCAAGGAAAAGATCCACGTCGCGCGGGCATAGCCGCGCGCGGTGCGGGTATCATGGGTGGGTAGCGCCCGTGTTCGCTTATCCAGAGGAGCCGCCATGAAACCGCCGACCAGCCTGGTCATGCTTGCCCTGCTCGCGGTACTGCCCGCCGTCCTGGCGACGCCCGGCGCCGCCCAGGCGGCCGGCTTCCAGAGCCAGCGCGCCATTGCCGCCGGCGAAGTCGACCTTCCGGCCATGCTGGCCGGGATGGAACGGCAGCGCGCCAAGGCCATCCTGCAGCGCGACATCGCCACCCTGCGCCACCTGATGGACCGCGATTATTACCATGTCGACAGCCGCGGGCGGGTGCGCAGCAAGACCGAGCTGCTCACCGCGCTCGAACGCAAGGACTTCCACTTCCGGCTCTACGAGATCGACAGCACCGAGGTGCAGCTGCTGGAGGGCGGCAACGCGGCGCTGGTGATCGGCACCTTCCGCGCGCAGATGGCGGGCGGTCCCGCCAAACCGCTGCGCTTTCGCTTCGCGCACCTGTGGATACGCCAGCCGGACGGCTGGAAGAACAGCTTCCACCAGAGTACTGCCATCCGTCCCGCGCAAGACGATTGAAGATCAGGCGACGGCCTCCGCCGTGCTCCAGCTGACGCTGCCGCTGCCGCCGGCGAACAGCAGTTCGGCGCCGCTGGCCTCGCGCAGGCGCGCCTTGATCTCGCGCGGCGCCAGGTTGTAGTGATTGCCGCGCTCCGCGTCCGCGCTGTCCGGTTCCACGTCGAGCGCACGCACCGTGAGCTCGCCCGCCACCTGCGCGATGGCGACGCTGACCGTGCCGCTGTGCTGCGCGCGCTGGGCTTGCAGCCTTCCCAGCAGCGCCATGCCGGACTGCTGCTCGGCCTCGACGTCCTTGATCTCCTGCGACAGCGTGGCCATCTGCTTGAGCGCCGGCGCGGCGGCGGCGGCCAGCTTCTTGAACGCCGGCTGCTGTTCCGGCGTGAGCACCAGTTCGCCCTTGCGCACGCGCCCCGCCAGCCTGACGTAGCTGGCCACCTCGGGTTGGGCCGCCAGCGCGCCCATGGCGGCGCGGCGCCGGCCGGCCAGCTCGCCGAACTGGCCCACGCGCTCGCGGATCATGCCGATCGCCGCATCGATGCGCGTGCAGTCCGGGCGCAGCACGAAGACCCGCATCTCGCTGTGCCCGCGCGGCGCAGCGCGCTCGATGGCGATGCGCCTGGCGGCGATGGCGCAGCCTTCGGCCTGGCTAATTTCCACCTCGTCGGCCACGATCTCGCAATTGAGCGCTTCGACGATCGAGACCCTGCTGCCGGAGACGATGCAGTTCTCGGCGCGCTGCAGGCTGACCTCCCCGTTGGTGCTCTGGATGGTGGCGTTCGATGCGACGCCCGCCACGACGATCGGGCCATCGCTGTTGCGCGCGCTGCCGCCCATCAGGTTGCGGTTCAGGCGCACCACGCCGCCGCGCGAGGCGATGCGGCCGAAGACGTCGGCATGCACCGTGATGCTCTCGCCTTCGACCACGCGGTTTTCCTGCACCTCGCCGAATTCCTCGTAGTCGCCCTCGAGCTGCAGGTTGCCTGTCGTCCTGGCGCTGACCCCGTCGTGGCTGACGATCTTGTCGCCCACCGAGATCCGGTTGCCTTCCACGTTCAGGAAGCCGTCCTGCAGGGCGAGCACGAACTCGCCTTCGGCGATGCGATCGACCGTGGTGCCGGGGCCGCTCCAGTCGCTCAGTTCGAGATCGACCGGCAGCTCGGGCGCAAGGGCGATGCCGGACAGGTCGAAGCCTGGCTCACCCTGCACGCGCGGGAGCTTGCGCAGCAGGCGCGTGCCGCGCTGGACCTGGGGGAAGCGGTTCTGGAAGCTCATCAGGTCGAGCTTGCCGTTGGCGAGCTGGCGCGGGGCGTCGCTGCGGTGCAGTTCGTTCGAGACCTCGACCACGCGCGCATCCTCGCCCGGCCGCGGAGGCAGGCGGCGCGCCACCACGATGCGGCCGGCCGCGCCGGTGGCGATGGCGTCCCTGACTCCCGCGACGTCGATGCCGAAGCGGATACCCTTCATCCACATGTCGGCGATGAACTCGTCGATGTCGAGCCGGGCCGGCTGCTCGACGCCCTCGGGGTCCGGCAGGAACACGGGTTCGAAGTAGTATTCGGCCTGGCCGTCGGCGATCCTGACGGCGCGGTAGAGCTCGCGGCGCGCCGGATCGAAGGGCTGGATGTCGTCCGCCAGGCGCACCACGGTCTCGCCGCGGGCATTGCGCGGCAGTTCGGGACCGTGACCGAACAAGGCCTTGATCAGGACCGGATAGTCCAGCCCCGAAAAATACTGGTTCCCGAGCAGGATGCCGTCGACCGCCGCCAGCAGGGCCGGGCCGAGGGCGGCCACGTCGCAATAGATGCCGTCGGCCTGGCGGGCGATGCAGGCTTCTGCGGCTGCTGGGTTGGACACGGCGCGTTCTCCCGATCTGCTAAGGTCTCTTCAAGATAGCACGTTGCAATACGAAAATAAACATATAGCAACTAGATTTCCATGAAGAAACCCCACCGATGGGGGAAGCGCGCCGTCAACGAGAACGGCGCCCGCAGGCGCCGTCAGGAGTGCAAGCCGGCTCAGCGACGCCGCGCGTTCGGATACAGGTCGCGGTTGGCTTCGTTGATCTGGCGCTTCAGTTCGCTGCGCTCGTCCGGCGTCATGCGGCCGCGGCGGCCACCCTCTTCACGCATGGAGTCGCGCATCGCCTGTTCCTGGCGCATGCGGGCCTCGTCGCGCATTTCCTGGGCACGCGGGTCGTAGCGCGGATCCTGGGCGCGCATCTCGTAACGGTCGCGCATGGCCTGCTGCTGCATCTCTTCGCGGCGCTGGCCACGGTCCTGGCCTTCTGCCATGGCGCCGGCGGCGCTGCAAGCCAGGGCGACAGCGATCACACCGTGCCTGACGAAACGCGCCAGCCGCCCTTCGTTTGCTGCCTGGATTTTCGTGTGCACGTTGTTCATGGTGTTCCTCTTCCGCGATGCCATATAAACAGATAAGCTGTGATTTCCACTTGCAGCCAGTGTATGTGCATAGCGTCCGAGGTGTAAGACCGAATGGGTAAAGTTTGTAACACAATGTAATGGCTGAGCCATCCGAACAAGATGTTCAAGCGATAACACGTTACCATAGCGACATGCTTCTGACAATTCTGGATTCCATATGAACGCATCGACGAACAATACGGGCAGCAACCCGACCAACAACAGCGCCACCGGCAACCAGGGCGGCCACTCCGCCAAGATCATGGTGGTGGACGACGACGTGCGCCTGCGCGACCTGCTGCGCCGCTACCTCACCGAGCAGGGCTTCCAGGTGGTGACCGCGGAGAGCGCGCCGGCCATGAACAAGCTGTGGCTGCGCGAGCGCTACGACCTCCTGGTGCTGGACCTGATGCTGCCGGGCGAAGACGGCCTGTCGATCTGCCGCCGCCTGCGCGGCGCCGGCGACCAGACCCCGATCATCATGCTGACCGCCAAGGGCGAGGACGTCGACCGCATCGTCGGCCTCGAGATGGGCGCCGACGACTACCTGCCCAAGCCCTTCAACCCGCGCGAGCTGGTGGCCCGCATCGGCGCGGTCCTGCGCCGCAAGGGCCCGGACGAAATCCCGGGCGCGCCGAGCGAAACCCCGCAAACCTTCGAGTTCGGCGATTTCGTGCTCGACCTGGGCACGCGCACGCTGAAGAAAAATGGCGAGACCGTGCCCCTGACCACCGGCGAATTCTCGGTGCTCAAGGTGTTCGCACGCCACGCGCGCCAGCCGCTCTCGCGCGAGAAGCTGATGGAACTTGCCCGGGGCCGCGAATACGAAGTCTTCGACCGCTCGCTGGACGTGCAGATTTCGCGCCTGCGCAAGCTGATCGAGCCGGATCCTTCCAGCCCGCTGTACATCCAGACCGTCTGGGGCCTGGGCTACGTGTTCATCCCTGAAGGACAGCCGCGCTAGTGTTCGCCCCACTCTCGGCGGCGCGCCGCGCCGCCCGCTTTGCCTGGTACCGGAGCGGCCTGTTCTGGCGTACCTTCCTCCTGATGTCGGCGCTCACCGCCGCCTCGATGGGCTCGTGGATCGGCATGATCAGCGTGTTCCAGCGCGGCCCGCAGATCCAGCAGACCGCCGAGCTGGTGGTGTCGGCGGTCACCATCACGAGGGCTGCCCTGATCCACTCGGCGCCTGCGCAGCGGCTCGAGCTGCTGCTCGAACTGGTGTCGAATGAAGGCATCCGCGTCCTGACGCTCAACGAAGACGACATCGTCGAGCCGCCGCCCAACAATCCCCTGATGCCCGAGATCGCCGCCATCGTGCGCGAACGGCTGGGCAAGCAGACACGCTTTTCCGCCGGCGTGAACGGGGTGCCGGGCTTCTACATCAGTTTCAACATCGACGGCGACGAATACTGGCTGATGCTCGAGCGCGAGCGCCTGGCCGGGCTGACCCGCGTGCAGTGGCTCGGCTGGGCCACGCTGGTGGGCTTGCTGTCGCTGATCGGCGCCGCCTTCATCTCCTCGCTGGTCAACCGGCCGCTGGCGCGCCTGACGGCGGCCGCGCGCGCCATCGCCAAGGGCGAAAAGCCGGCGCCGCTGCCCGAGAAAGGCTCGCAGGAGATCATCGAGGCCAACCGCAGCTTCAACCAGATGGTCGACGACCTGGCGCAGGTGGAGAAGGACCGCGCCGTGATCCTGGCCGGCATCTCGCACGACCTGCGCACGCCGCTGGCGCGCATGCAGCTCGAGGTCGAGATGGCCAACCTGCCGCAGGAGGCGCGCGAAGGCATGCAGTCGGACATCGACCAGATGGATGCGATCATCGGCCAGTTCCTCGACTACGCCAAGCCGACCGATGCCGCCACCTTCATCGCGGTGAACCTGTCCGAAATGCTGGCCGAGGTCGGCCGCGAGGCGGGCCGCATCCGCGACCTGCGCGTGCAGGTCGACCTGATGCCGGGCGTGCACGTGATGGGCAACGCGACCGACCTGCGGCGCGTGGTCAACAACATCATCGAGAACGCACGCAAGTACGGCAAGACCCCGGGCCAGGATTACACCGAGATCGCGATCGTCCTGCGGGTCAAGGCCACCGGCCACGGCCGCCGCGCCGTGATCGAGATATGCGATCACGGGGTGGGCGTGCCGGAAGACCAGATCAACCAGCTGCTCAAACCCTTCACGCGCCTGGACAGCGCACGCGGCCAGGCCAACGGCGCCGGCCTGGGCCTGGCCATCGTGGAACGCGTCTTGAGCCGCCACAATGCCGAGCTCACGGTGAGCAACCGCGAAGGCGGCGGGCTGCTGCTGCAGCTGGCCTTGCCCCTGGCCGGGTAAGCGCGCGTGGGTCAGCTGCTGGCCGCCCTCCTCCGTGGCCTCGGCCGCAACCTGCTGGTGTTCGCGGCCATCGTGCTGGTCCTCGCCTCAGGCCACTGGCTGCGGGGCGAATGGGCGGACATCCAGCACATCGTCGCCGAGTTGCCGGCGCTGCGCCAGGCGCAGGCCGACTTCGACGCGCGCCGCGCCGCGCTGGCGCGCAATACCGAAGAAGAACTGCGGCAGCTGGCCGGCGCCGGCATCGCCCGGCTCGACGGCCGCATCGCCGCCATCGACGCCGAGATCGCGCGGCTGCGCCGCGAGCGGGAAGCGGCGCCGGTGCTGGGCGCCGTCCTCGCCGGCCGCGAGGCACTGGCGCAGCAGCTCGCCCGTTCGGCCATGCGCGACATGGAAATCGAACTGCGGCGCCAGGAAAAGACCCACCTCCAGGCCCTGCGCGCGCGCGCCGATGCGCTCGCCAACCGGCAGGCCGCGCTCGTCACCCTGGAACGGCTGCGGCGCGAACACGTGGCGGTCTACACGGCGCTGCAGGACGCCATGAAAAAGCGCGCCCAGGCGGAACAGGCCGCGGGAACCTGGGGCAAACTGTTCTTCACCGACGACTACCGGCAGCTGCGGGCACTGGACGCACAGCTAACACAGCTGCGAGCCAGGAACAGCGCCGCGCATCGCGCCTTCGTGGCGCAGCGGGCGCTGGTGAACACGCTGCCGGCGGTCGGCGCACCGGCCGCGTTCCGGCTCAATGAAGAAGCCCTGGCGGCAGCGTCCGCACCGCTGCGCGAACGGCTGCGGCAGGTCGAGGAGCTGGCGGGCACCAGCGGCGCCTGGCGCGCCTACGGGCTGGTGCAGCCGCTGTTGCTGCCGGCATTGCTGGTGCTGGCCGCGTGGTGGCTGGTGCCGGCCGCCATCCGCGCCCTGTTCTATTTCGTGCTGGCGCCTCTGGCGGCGAGGAGGCCGGCGATCGTCTTCGAGGACGCGCCGGCGTCCTCCGGCACGCCCATCCGCACTTCCTCACGCATCTCCGCCGTCTCGCAGCAACTGGCGCTGGCGCCGGGCGAGGAACTGCTGATCCGCCCCGACTACTGCCAGAGCCAGCCCGCCGGCGTGCTTGTTGCGACCCGGCTGCTGTTCGACTGGCGGCGGCCGCTGAGCAGCCTGGCCGCGCGCCTGTGGATGCTCAAGCGCCTGCGCGCCAGCGCGGCGGCCGACGTGGTCGTGTCGGCCACCAGCGACCCGCTCGACGAAGTCGCGCTCCTGGTACTCGGGCCCGGGGAATCCTTCGTGCTGCAGCCGCGCGGCCTGGCCGGGATGGTCTACCAGACCGGCCGGCGGCCCGCCATCCGCAGCCACTGGCGCGTGGGAACCCTGCACGCCTGGCTCACCCTGCAACTGCGCTACCTCGCCTTCGAGGGCCCGGCGACCCTGGTGCTGAAAGGCTGCCGCGGCGTGCGCCTGGAACAGGCCGGGGCCGGCCGCACGATCAGCCAGGATGCAACCCTGGGCTTCGGCGCGCATGCGCGCTATGCTACCGTTCGCGCCGAACCCTTCCTGCCCTACCTGGCGGGCAGGCAGCCGCTGTTCCACGACAGTTTCGCCGGGCAGGATGCCTGCTTCCTGTACGAGGAAGTGCCGCGCTCGGCCCAGGCGGGCGGGCGCCGCAGCAATCCCTTCGAGGTGCTGCTCGACGCCGGCTTGAAGGCCTTCGGTATTTAAGCCTCAGGCTTCCTTGCGGAACACCGGCGGCAGCACCGGTGTGGCCAGCGCCGCCCGGCCGCCGAAGGTGGATGCCATGTCGTAGCGCAGGCCGGCCGCTTCCCAGCGCCGCAGGAACTCCTCGATCACGTCCGGATGGCTTCCCAGGTGCAGGCGCACGTAAGGCACGGGCGCGGTCTGGTTGAACAGCGAGGCCGACACCAGGGTGCCGGTGGTGAAGAACAGGTCGTCGCGGAAGCGATCGATGCCGCCGTCCGTCGTCTGGTAAACCTTCGGGATCTCGATCAGCATGTACGAGGTCGACGGTCCGATGCACAAGGCGGCATCCATCCATCCCATGCGCTCCTTCAGGCGCGCACGCACCAGTTCTTTCTGGCGGGTGTAGAACAGGCCGGTCTCGATGGTCCAGTCGGCCGCTTCCGGCGTGGCCAGCCAGGCGCACATCAGTTCCGCGTTGTGGGTATTGGTGTGGTAGCGGTTGATCCAGGATTCGCGGCTCAGCTGGCGCAGCATCTTCGGCGAGGTGGTGATGGCCGCCACGCCCATGGTATTGCAGGAGAACTGCTTGCCGAAGGGACGGGTCGCGACCCAGCGCTCGAACATGCCCGAGCGTACCAGCGCGTTGTCGCCGCCGTCGTGGTCGAACGCATCGAGCAGCGCTTTCAGGTGGTTGACGACCGGCGCACGCGGATCGTGGACGCAGTAATAGGCGTCGTCGAGCAGCAGAAAGCCGCCCTGGTCGGCGCACAGGTCCAGCAGATAACGGGTCACGTCGACCGGCCACTGCATGCCGGTCGGGTTGTGCTGGGGATTGGTCACCGCCATGGCGATGTGGCGGCTGCCGTCGGCCAGCGTCTCGCGCACGATCGCATCCCATGCCTTCAGGTCCGGCAGCCAGCCGTTCTTCGGCCCCAGCGGCAGGAACACGATCTCGAAGCCGACGTCCTTGAAGATGCCGCGGTAGTCCCAGCTTGGTGTCGGCACCAGCGCCACCGGCGTCTTGCCCGGATGGGTTTGCGTCGCATGGCGCAGGGCAACCTTCGCCATGTCGTACATGGCCATCCGGGTCGTCATCGCCAGGCAGCCGACGTCGATGTCGAGGCCAGCCGCGGGCCGGCGCGCCTCCAGGTGGTGCTCGCTGACGATCAGGCGGCGCATGAAGTTGCGGTGGCGCTGGATGCCGTAGCCGGATTCGGCATAACCCATGTCGCCGCGTGCGAACTGGAAGGCGTTGATGAACTCCAGGAACTTCGGGCTGACGCCGTTCCAGTGTTCGCCCTTGACGGCATACAGGGCCGGTCCGTGCGGGGCTCCGGCCTGCATGTACTCGTGGTACAGCACCTGCTCCGGCGAGCACTGGCGCATCTCTTCCGAGTCGTTCTGGAGGTGTTCGGCGGCGGCCTGGATGTGGCTGCGCAGGTGCGGCGTCCAGGTCGGGACCGTGGGACGTCCGAGGGCTTGGTTCAGCTGGGTCATCGGGAGGTCTCTCACTATTAACTTGGCGGAAAGTTTGCAGTTTTGCCATGTGGCAACACTGCAAACTCCGCGCAGTCTAATGAGTTGGCATGGACCCGGTCGCACGATTGGATGGGGCGATCGCGCTCCATGCAGAGCGCATGAAACGCGCTCTGTCAGGCGCCTTTCAGGCTCGCCAGCGCCTGCGCAATGCCGGGATAGCGGAACGCGAAACCCTCCTGCTGCAGCCGGCGCGGCGCGACGCGCTGCCCTTCCAGCAGCAGGTCGGACTGCTCGCCCAGCACCATGCGCAGCGGCCAGCCCGGCGTCGGCATGAAGCTGGGGCGGCGCCAGATGCGCGCCGCCGCCTCGCTGAATTGCGCCTGCGTGACGCATTCGGGGGCGGTGAAGTTGCTGGCCCCGACCGCACCCGGACGCGGGTGCGCGAGCGCATGGCGCCAGCGGTGCGCCATGCCGCCCACGACATCGTCCACATGGATCCACGACAGCCACTGCCGACCGCTTCCCAGCCTGCCGCCCAGGCCGAGCAGGATCGGCAGCAGCATCATGGGCAGCGCCCCGCCCACGCCCACGACCAGGCCGAAGCGCATGCACTCCACCTGCACGCCATACTGCGCGGCCCTGCCGGCCGCCTCTTCCCATTCGCGGCACAGGTCCGACATGAAGACCGGCTGCGGCGGCGACGATTCGTCCAGCTCGGATTCGTCGCCGATGCGCTGGATGCCGTAGTAGCCGATGGCGGATGCGTTCAGCAGCAGGAAAGGCTTGTGGTCGGCCCGCGCGATCCAGTCCACCACCTGCCGCGTCAGGCCGATGCGGCTGCGGCGCAGCGCTTCCTTGCGCGCCGCGGACCAGCGCGGACCCAGGATACGGGCGCCGGCCAGGTTGACCACGACCTCGATGCGGGTCTGCGGCGGCAGCGCCTCCATCGATCCGACGCAATCCACCCTGCCGTCGAACAGGCGCGCCGCCGCTTCCGGCTGCCGGCTCAGGGCGACTACCCTGTGGCCGTCCTGCAGCAAGGCCCGCACCAGGTGCTGGCCGACGAAGCCGGTGGCGCCGGTGACAAGAACGCTGCGTCGATGCGCGTCGAAGGATATGGCGGGCGTCGCACCGCCGCCCTGCCCGCGCGCCGCCGCGATCACCTCGCGCAGTCCCGATAGCTTGCTCACGGTGGATGTCATGGCTGTTCCTTGCTGTTGGGTCCGAGGAAGCGGGCGACCTTGCCGCCCATCTTGAGGAAGCGCTGCAGCGTCTGCGGCGGCAGGTGCCGGTAATCCTCGAAGCTGGCGCTGAGCATCTCGAGGAACTCGAGCACGACCTGCATGCGCGCCAGCGTGGCCGCGTCCAGGCCCGCGTCTTCTTCGCCTTCGATGGCGCATTCGCGCAGCACGGTCAGGGTCGGGTCGATCTCGCGGCGCTTGCGCTCTTCCAGGATGACCCGGAAGATTTCCCACACGTCCTGCAAGGCCTGGAAGTGGTCGCGCCGGTCGCCCAGCACGTGCGACACGCGCACCAGCTTCCAGCTCTGCAGCTCCTTGAGGCTGTTGCTGACGTTGGAGCGCGCCACGCCCAGGGTCTCGACGATGTCGTCGGCGGTCAGCGGGCGCCCGGACAGGTAGAGCAGCGCGTGGATCTGGGCAACGGTCCGGTTGACGCCCCAGCGGGTGCCCATCTCTCCCCAGTGCAGGACAAATTTCTGTGCGGTCGGGCTGAGGCTCATGATTTTCCCTTATTTCTGTCGTTACAGAAATTAAAGAACAAATTGAAGGAAAGCGCAAGCGTTTTGTACAAGTAGCATGGCTAGTTCCTTTCAGCCGGAGCGTGGCGCCTTCGCTATACTGTCCGCTTTCGACTTTCGCGAGCCCGCCATGACCGCTACCTCCGCCGCTGCCACTCTTACCTACCGTGACGTCGAACTGGCCGCCGAGCGCCTGGCTGGCGCCGCGCACCGCACGCCGGTCCTGACGTCGAGCACGGCCAACAAGCTCACCGGCGGCACCCTGTTCTTCAAGTGCGAGAACTACCAGCGCATGGGCGCGTTCAAGTTCCGCGGCGCCTACAACGCGATCGCGAAGTTCGACGATGCCCAGCGCGCCGCCGGCGTGCTGACCTTCTCGTCGGGCAACCACGCGCAGGCAATTGCTCTGTCGGCGAAGCTGGCGGGCATCAAATCGACCATCATCATGCCGCAGGACGCGCCGGCGCTGAAAGTGAAAGCCACCAAGGAATACGGTGGCGAAGTCATTACCTACGACCGCTACACCGAGAATCGCGAAGAGATCGGCCGGCGCCTGTCGGAAGAACGCGGCATGACCCTGATTCCCCCCTACGACCACCCGGACGTGATTGCCGGCCAGGGTACGGCGGCCAAGGAATTGTTCGAGGAAGTCGGCGAACTCGACATCCTGCTGGTGTGCCTGGGCGGCGGTGGCCTGCTGGCCGGCTGCGCGCTGGCGGCGCGGGCGCTGTCACCGAATTGCAAGGTGATCGGGGTCGAGCCGGAAGCCGGCAACGATGGCCAGCAGTCGCTGCGCAAGGGAGAAATCGTTCACATCGCGGTGCCGAAGACCATCGCCGACGGCGCCATGGTGACCCATATCGGCGAGCATAACTTCGAGGTGATCCGCCGCAGCGTGGACGACATCGTCACCGTGAGCGACGCCCAGCTGGTGCAGACCATGGCCTTCTTTGCCGAGCGCATGAAGACGGTGGTCGAGCCGACCGCCTGCCTGGCGGCGGCGGCAGCGCTGCACGGCGTGGTCGACGTCAAGGACAAGCGCGTGGGCATCCTGATCAGCGGCGGCAACGTCGACCTGTCGCGCTTCGCCGAACTGATGCAGACCCTCGAATCCTGACGGATTCGCCTGATGGAATTCATCCAGTCGCCCGAACTGCCCGCGCCGGCCGGGCATTATTCGCAGGCCGTTATCACGCGCGGCGGCCTGGTGTTCGTGTCGGGAGTGCTGCCGGCGCGCGACCTGCCCGACCTTTCCTTCGAAGCGCAATGCGCATCGGTGTTCGCGCAATGCGAGAAGATCCTGCGCGCGGCCAGCTGCGGGCTGGATGACGTGGTGCAATGCACGGCCTACCTGGCCGGCGTCGAGCACTGGCCCGCATTCAACACCGCGTATGCCGGGGTGTTCGGCGACCACCGGCCGGCGCGCGCCGTGGTGCCGGTACCGGCGCTGCACTATGGTTTCCTGGTGGAAGTGCAATTGGTCGCGGAACGCCCTAACGGCTGAGAGATTCTTGTGCGCAGGCCGCGCACACGTGAGGCAGCGAACAGAGCATTGCAAGATCGACATCGACAATGGAGGCTCGAACAAAGGAGCCGACCATGAAGCGTCATCTCTGCCTCAGTATCGTTGTCGCGGCACTGGCCGCGCCCGGCGCCCACGCTGGCGCGAACATCGTCAAGTGCGTGGACGGCGCCGGCCGCGTCACCCTGACCGACCAGCCCTGCGAGCACGGCGCCACCATGGTGCGCCTGGCGAATATGCCTGCCGACGAAGGCGTCACGCGCGCCGAACCCTATCCCTTGATCACCGAGCGCGGCGTGCTGCCGCCAACGCCGGTCGTGCAGCGCCGCCAGGCGGCCCAGCGCGTGAAGGCCAAGCCGATGCTGCGCGACGTGGTCACGCTCAAGGCGGCGCGGGCGCAGTTCCTGCTGATGGATGCGGCCGGAGCGTCCAAGCACACTTTGGCGACGCTGGATTGAGCGTTGCGTCTGTTCGGCGAAGGTCACATTGGGTTCCCGCCTACGCGGGCACGACGTGCTAATGCCACGGGCTGACGTACAACGATTCAATCCACCAGTCTACAGACCGTCATTCCCGCGAAGGCGGGAATCCAAGTCTGCGTGAAGGCCGCTAGCGCCCAACGATATCAGTGCAAGTCGTGCAGCCGCGTCACGCTCGCCAGGTGCGGCGCTGCCGGCGACTCCAGCACGCGCAACACGTCCAGCACCTCTGGATTGGTGATGAAATCCGCGGCCGACCTGGCCTGCAGCAGGCGCTCCGGCGGCTGCGAGCGCGCCACCGCCCAGCCCTGCACGTAGTCCACGCCGATCTCCGCCAGCGTCTGCACGGTGGCCGCGTCTTCCGCCCATTCCGCGATCGTCTTCATGCCCAGGTTGCCCGCCAGGCTGACGATCGCTTCGACGATCGCCACGTTGGCCGGGTGGGCGTTGATGTTAACGATGAAGTTGCCGTCGATTTTCAGCACGTCGGCCGGCAGTTCCTTCAGGTAGGAGAAGGAGGTGTAGCCGGCGCCGAAATCGTCCAGCGCCACCTTCACGCCGAAGCTGCGCACCTGGTCGATGAAGCGGCGCGTATTGTCGAGGTCATGCAGGGCGACGCTCTCCGTGATCTCGAGGCACAGGCGGCTGGCGACGTGCACGTAGCGTCCCAGGATGTCGAAGGTGTCCTGCACGAAGCGCTCGTCGTTGAGCGAGGCGCCCGACAGGTTCATGCAGACGAAACGGGTATTGCCCAGCTCTTCGGCATGCTCGGCGATCCAGGCCAGGGTGGTGTTCAGTACCCAGCGGTCGATCACGCTGGCGCGGCCGCTCTTCTCGGCCGCCGAGATCACGGCGCCGGCCGGCACCACGCGGCCGTCCGGCTCGCGCATGCGCAACAAGACCTCGAAGTTCAACGATTCGCGCGGGCTGCGCAGCGACATGATCGGCTGCATCTCGAGCAGCAGGCCCTCGGTGGCCTGCGGTCCGGACAGGCGCGCCACCATGTCCAGCTCGGCCGCGCGCTGGCGGAAGGCTTCGGCGCCGCGTTCGTACACCACCAGGCCCTCGCCCTGGCCCGTCTTGGCTTCGCGGCAGGCGCGGTCGGCGGTCGACACGGCGTCCTTCATGGCGATGCCCGGCGTCACCTCGATCAGGCCGACCGAGCCGCGCACGTGGAAGGCCTTGTCGCCCACCCGGTACGGCGTGTTGCCGAGGCGGTCGACGATGCCGCGGCAGATGATCGAGGCCAGCGGGATGGCGGTCTCCGGCATCAGGATCACGAATTCGTCGCCGCCCACGCGGCCGATCTGCTGGCCGCCGGCCAGCATGGTGGCCATGCGTTCGCACACCTGCTTGAGCACTTCGTCGCCGGCGGCGTGGCCGAACAGGTCGTTGATGAGCTTGAAGCGGTCGAGGTCGACGTAGGCCAGTGCCATCGGCTTGCCGGCGGCCAGGCCATTCGCCGCCAGCGCGAATTCGCGCTCGATGCCGCGCCGGTTGTACACTTTGGTCAGCGGATCGTTGTTGGCCATGAAGTGCAGCTGCTCGGTGACCTTGTGCTTTTCGGTGGTGTCCTGCAGCACGCCCTCGATGCGCGAACGCGCCAGCGTGGCGCTCACCAGGAAGCGCTGGGTGCCGTCACGGCTGGTCAGTTCCATCTCGGCCTCGGCCTTGGCGTGCACCCCCTCGTGCAGCTCGGTCCAGGTGCTTTCGGTGAAGAACTGGCGCCACGCGGTGCGGCCCGGTACGAAGCTGGCGATGCCCAGCATCTTTTGCAGCGCCGGGTTGACGCTCAGGAAGTGGCCATACATGTCGAGCGTGAACAGGCCCACCGGCATGGCCTGGTAGGCGTGCTCCAGTTCCTGCTGGGCCGCTTCGCGCTGCTCGGTCTCGACCCGCATCTGCTCGGCCACGGCCAGCGCGGCCAGCAGGCTCGACGCCAGCGCGGCGGTGACGCTGTTGATGATGCCCAGCAATTCGCGCATGCCGAGCGCGGCCGAGGCGACTTCGGCGATGGTGGCCAGGAAGCTGACGGCGAAGGAGGCGGCAAACCAGGAGGCGACCCGGTTGCGCGATTCCGCGATGATCTTGAAAAGGCCCACCGTCATCACCGAGAAGCAGCATACCGTGATGCCCCACAGCAGCGGCAGGTACATGCCGTAAGGCAGGAACATGGCGGCGGCCAGCATCGGCATGCACAGCCACTGCATGATGCGGAACGGTAGCACGTAGCGCAGCGCGGCGATGTTCTCGCGCAGCAGCGACTGGTACAGGGTGAGCGTGGCGATTCCGTACAGGGTGATGGTCACCGAACGGCTGCGCAGCAGCCAGTCGGAGGGGATGGTCTGGCCGAGCCACTGGATGTCCCAGCCGGCCGACAGCGCGGCCACCCGCAGGTTCAGCACCAGCCAGCCGGCGAACAGCACGTACAGCGGCTGGCGGTTGATCAGGGCGGTGATCAGGATGAACAGGGCCAGCACGATCATGCCGCCGTCGAGCAGGCCCGATTTGCGGTGGTACTGCTCGACCGAGAGCTGGTGCTGTTCGGCCGGCCACTGCAGGACCGACAGGCGCGCCGGGCCGGAGAAATCGGCGCGGCACAGCAGTTCCGGCGGCAGCGGGTTCAGCGTGAGGGCGAAGCCGGCCTTCGAGGCTTCGATGGCCCCTTGCCCGGCGCTGCGGGTGGCGCTGCCGAGCGGCGCCAGGCTGGCGGCGTCCCAGCAGGCCACGTCGAGCGCGTGACGCGAGGGAAACTCGACCACCTGGGCGCCGGCGCGCGGCATCGGCTCGAAGGCGAACCAGACCGGGGCTTCGGACAAATGGGTGTCATGGCCGGTCACCAGGCTGGAGGCGCGCGCGCGTGCCAGCGCGGCGCCCGGCGACAGGCTGGCTTCCTGCTGGACCGTCACATGCATCGACAGCGGCACGTCGCCGGAGGTGCGGTACTGGTCGTGCCAGAAGATCAGGGCGACGAGGGAAACGAGGCCGATCCCGAACGGGATCAGGTAATACGAGAACAACTTCAACACCCGCTCCACCACCGCATGCGCGGCGGCCAGAAGCGAAGAACGACGTTGGGGTGTTGGGATGGACATAAGCTGGACCGGTGCGAATCAATGCTGCGCCGGAGCCGGCGCAGCGTCAAGTCGCAAGGATACAGCTTTAGGTAGATGCCGTCATGCAATATATGCTTAGCAAACAGCGAATTGGCGTGTCTGCAACGTCAAATCCGTCAATTTTGTCACCTTGGTGGTGGCCAGCGCCGGCGGCGCGGCGGGGCCGACGTCGATGTCCGGATGCTGCGTATCGAAGAAGAATTTGGCCAGCGGATGGCGCGCATCGCGGTAGCGCTGTTCGAAGCTGGCGATCTCGAAGGCCATGACGCGGTGCGGGATATTGCCGACGTGGCGCAGCGGCACGGCGCCCTGCTCCGGGAACACATCGGAAAACAACAGTTGCTCGTACTGGCGGTCCACCGGCGGACGGCCGGTAGCGACCGAATAGTCGATGGCGTTGTCTTCGCAATACATGAAACAGGCCTTGATCAGTGCCATCTTGACCACACGGCCGATGCGGCCCTCGTCGATGCCGAGGCGGGTCGCTTCGACCAGGCGGCGGCCCTGCAGCCAGGACGGCAGCTCGACCGATTCCTCGACGCCGAGCGGGCGGTACAGGTTGGTGCGGATGCGGGTACTGCCGATCGGCGAGCCGTCCAGCCGGGATTCGGCCAGCAGCACGATGGTGTCGTCCTCGTAGTCGGCGGCTTCGGGCTGGGCCAGCGAGCGTGCGAAGTCCGGCACATGGCGGGCATAGGCCGCATGGCGGATCTTCACGGCCTTGAGCAGGTCGGCCTCGGTTTCGACCCGGCGAATGGTGAATGGCAGGCGCTCGATGGGGCAACCGGCGGCGCGAGCGGCACGGGCCACATCGGCGGGGTTGGAAACGACTGGGTCGAACAGCGACATGGCTACTCCGGATTGAAATTATGAAACGAAACTTGCTTGAATCAAATTATCAATCCGATCAGCAAAAATCTAATTGCTGAGCTGAAGCACTTTTTGCCCTCTGTTTGTCCTACACAATTGCAAGATTATTCCGACAATTTTGCAAGATTTCTCCTACAGGAAAGCACGAGCGTACTTAACAATGTCGTCACACTTACCAATAGTTATTTGACAATAAGCGCCGCCCGGTTAGTGCCGCAGCGTGTTTACATCATGCGTGCCGTGCCGGACACCCGGATCGCTGCACCCGCTTCCGGGCCGATGTCGGCGGACAGGCGCGAGCGCACGCCCATGTCTTCGCCCTGCACTACCTCGATGCGTCCGCCGTGCGGCCAGCCGATGTCGCGCAGGTAGCCGGCCAAGGCCGCGGTGCCGGCCCCGGTCGCCGGGTCTTCGAGCACGCCGCCGGAGGCGAAGGGATTACGCGTATGGAACAGCTGCGGCGTTTCCGCCCAGGCGAAGACCACCGTCACCAGGCCGTGTTCGTTCATCAGGCGGCGGCCGGCGTCGAGCTCATAGGCCATGCGGGCCAGCGCCGCGCGGCTGTTCAGCGCCAGCACCAGGTGGTCGGCGCCGCCGTGGGCCAGGGCCGGCGGGATGCGCTCGTCGAGGTCGGCGCGGGTATAGCCGAACAGGGCCAGCGCGGCGTCGACCAGCGCGGCGGGCGCCGGGCGGCTCCTGGTCGGCGGCGACTGCAGGCTGGCCGCTACCCGGCTACCCTCCACCCGTCCCTCGACCGAGATGGTGGCCGCGTTCAGCGCCAGCTCGTAGCGGCCGTCGCCGAAGCGGCGCGCCAGCGCGGCGCCCAGCGCAATGGTGGCATGGCCGCAGAACGGCACTTCGGACTCGGGCGAGAAATAACGCACGCGCCAGGCCCCGGTCGAGCCGGCAAGCTGCGGCGCGGCGAAGACGGTTTCGGAAAAGCCGATGGCGTGCGCCAGCGCCCCCATTTCGGACGGGGACGGCAGCGCCTCGCCGATCCAGACACCGGCCGGGTTGCCGCCCTGGTCGCCGTCGGAGAAGGCGGCAATGCGGAGGATGTCGGTATCGTTCATGGCAGTCTCTTTCTTGTGCTTGGGCGACCGCCATGATAATCCCTCAGGGGCAGCCCTGCTGCATGGCCGCCGCCATCTCCTCGGGCGAGACGTCGCGGATATGGGTGGCCATCGACCAGCGGTGCCCGAACGGGTCTTCGACCACGCCGTAGCGGTCGCCCCAGAACATGTTGGCCGGCGCCATGCGCGCGATCGCGCCCGCCTCCACCGCGCGCTCGAAGGCGTGGTCGACGTCCGGCACCGACAGGTGGATGGTGACCGGCGTGCCGCCCAGCGCCGTGGGGCCGGTGGCGTCCCAGTCGGGGAATTCGTCCATCAGCATGAGCATCGAATCGCCGATGCGCACGCTGGCATGGGCCAGCTTGCCGCCGGGCCCGGGCAGGCGCATGACTTCCTCGGCGCCGAAGGCGCGCGTGTAGAAGGCGATGGCGTCGGCGGCGCCGGCGCAGACCAAGTGGGGCGTGATGGTGTGCATGCCGTCTTCGACGGGCTTGACGGTGTTTTCTAGCGTGCTCATGGCGGTCTCCTCGGTTGGGAACAAGCGTACAGACACTAGCGCCGGGCGAAGGTTCTGGCCATCCCTAAAAAGCTGGCGCTGTCAACTTTAACTATGGATGAGCGCGGAACTGCTGAGCTGTTTCATGGTCGAACGCCTGTCATCACAGACGGGAACGACCATGCGCGCACCGCATTTCAAGAAGTGGTTTGCCAGACTCCCCGCACTGAACCTGCCCCAGCGCCTGCAAACGCTGGCGGCCCTGCATTCCGCTGCCGGGCTCGACCAAGTCATTGCCCTCATCGGCCAGATCGGCGCCACGCAGCGCCGCTGCCCCAGCTGCGCCTGCGAACGCTACTACCGGCACGGTCAAGCGAACAGCCTGCAGCGCTACCGCTGCCGCGCCTGCGGCCGCACCTATAACGACCTGAGCGGAACGCCGCTGGCGCGGCTGCGGCTACGTGAAAAATGGCTCGATTACCTCGGCACCGTGCTCGACCCGAAGTCGGTACGCGCAGCCGCCAGTGACCTCGGCGTGCACCGCAACACCGCCTTCCGCTGGCGCCACCGCTTCCTGGAGCGCCCCAGGCATGTCCAGCCGAAGTGCCTGGCCGGCATTGCCGAGGCGGACGAGATGTTCATCTTGGAATCGCAGAAAGGCGCGCGCAAGCTGGATCGACCGGCGCGCCGGCGAGGCGGCCGCGCCAGCAGGCGCGGCATTTCACGCGAACTCGACTGCATTCTTGTCGCGCGCGACCGCAGTGGCCAGACCGCCGATGCCGTAGTCGGCCGTGGCGCCTTGACGGTTGCGCAGCTGGAGCAGCACCTGCTGCCCCGGCTCGATCGGCAGGTGCTCTTGGTCAGCGACGGCCATGGGGCGTATCGCCGTTTCGCCCGCAAGCATCGCATTGCGCACGAGGCGGTGAACCTTCGTGCGGGCGTACGGGTACGCCGCGGCCTTACCGGTGTCATCCATGTGCAAAATGTGAATGCCTACCACCAGCGCTTCCGGCAGTGGTTGAGCCGCTTCCGAGGAGTAGCTTCGCGCTACCTGCCGAATTACCTGGGCTGGCGTCGGGCGCTCGATGGTGGACGGATTAGGACGGTGGAGCAATTGCTGCGACTCGTGTTCGGAGTCATCCATAGCTAACGCTGACAGCGCCAAAAAGCTTGACCTGAGACCGTGCCGGCCCTAGTATTTAGACAGTCATCTAATTAGAAAGCGATCGAACATGGCAGGACCGCTGAACGAGGTGTTCAAGGCGATCGCCGATCCGACGCGGCGCGAGATCCTGCGCCTGCTGCGTCACGAAGAGATGAGCGCGGGCGAGGTGGCGGCACGCTTCGACATGAGCAAGCCGACCATGTCGCATCATTTCGCAGTGCTCAAGGCGGCCGGCCTGATCACCAGCCGGCGCGAGGGGCAGACCATCTGGTATGCGCTCGACACCACGGTGCTCGAGGACGTGCTGGCCTGGTCGATGGACATGGCGCGCGGCGCCAGGGGAGAAAAATGATGAAGAAGCGTTTTATCCTGGTGTGCCTGGCGGCGATGCTGGTTGTGCTGGGCATGGCCGCGGCGATCTATCCGGAACTGCCGGCGCGGGTGCCGGTGCACTGGAATGCCGGCGGCGAGATCGACGGCTGGGACGAGCGCCACATGCTGCTGATCCACTCCGCCTTCCTGCTGGGACTGGCCGCGCTCTGGCTGGTCCTGCCCAGGATATCGCCGCAACGCTTTGCCATCGACGGTTTCGAGAGCACCTGGTGGTTCAGCGGCATGCTCATGGTCTGCCTGATCGCCTACCTCCAGTGCGTCCACCTGTGGGCCGCATATCGGCCCGGCTTTCCGATGGACCGCGCGGTACTGGGCGGGCTGGGGCTGCTGTTCGTCCTGCTCGGCAACGTGATGGGCAAGGTGCGCCGCAACTTCTGGCTCGGCATCCGCACGCCATGGACGCTGGCGAACGAGCGCGTGTGGTACGCCACGCACCGGCTGGCGGCCAGGAGCATGGTGGCGGGCGGCCTGCTGCCCCTGCTGGCGGCCTTCGGCGTGCTGCCGGGGGCGGTGGCGGTGGTGGCGATGGTGGCGTCGGCGCTGGTGCCGGTGGCGTTTTCGCTGATTTACTACAAGCGGCTGGAGCGCGCCGGGACGCTCGAGGCCTGATCCTTCAGCGTTCCAGCACCTCTTCCAGGCGCCGCGCCAGGAAGTCCACCAGCGCGGCCACGCGCGGCGCCAGCGATCCCTGTTTATAGAACACCGCCCACACCGGCTGGGTCCACGGCAGGCTCGCCCCTTCCAGCACCGGCACCAGCCTGCCGGCCGCCACATCGGCGCGCGTCAGGAAATCCGACAGCGAGGCCACGCCCGCCCCGGCCAGCGCCAGGTGGCGCACCGTCTCGCCGCTCGATGCCGCCACGCTCGGCGCCACCGTCCACCCCTCCCCGCCGGCGTGACGCAGCGGCCAGGTGTTGAGCAGGGCCGGCGCCGTGAAGCCGAGCGTGCGGTGCTCCTTCAGCGCGTCGACGCTGGCCGGCGTGCCATGCTTGTCGAGATACGTGGGCGCCGCCAGCACGCGCAGACGCGAGCTGCCCAGGCGGCGCGCGTTCAGGGTCGAATCGGGCAGCGCGCCGATGCGGATCGCCAGGTCGGCCCGTTCCTCGATCAGGTCGACGTAGGTCTCGCCGCTGACCAGCTCCAGCTGCACCAGCGGATACTGGTCCAGGAATGCCGGCAGCAGCGGCGCCAGCAAGTGGTCGAGCGCCGGCGTGGCCGCGTTCACCCGCACCAGGCCCGAAGGCTGCGAGCGCCGCGCGGCGGCCTCGAGCTCGGTATTGGCCAGGTCGGCCAGCAGGCTGCGCGCCCGCCCCAGCAGCCAGCCGCCCTCTTCCGTCAGCTGCAGGCGCCGCGTGGTGCGGTGCATCAGCGTCATGCCCAGGTGGTCCTCGAGCCGCGAGATGGTGCGCGACACCCCCGAAGGCGTCTGTCCGAGGCGCTCGGCGGCCTTCGAGAACGATCCCGTATCTATGACTGCAGCGAATGCAATCAAGGCTTCTACATCGATCATTCGTGACTCCATGTCAAAAGTAAATTGTACGCCAAGGCATTTTTCTACGCAGCCCGAAGCGGCACACTGCAAGGCCTGGATCAATCCCCCGGCATACAAAGGAGAACACCATGCCACTCGCCCTCTGGGCGCTCACGCTGAGCGCCTTCGCCATCGGCACGACCGAGTTCGTGATCGTCGGCCTGATTCCTACCATCGCCGCCAGCCTGAACGTGTCGGTGCCGTCCGCCGGCCTCCTGGTAAGCCTGTACGCGCTCGGCGTTGCCGTCGGCGCGCCGGTGCTGACCGCCCTCACGGGCCGGGTGCCGCGCAAGCAGCTGCTGCTCGGCCTCATGCTGCTTTTCACCATCGGCAACCTGGTGGCCTGGATGGCGCCCGGCTACCCGGCCCTGATGGCCGCCCGCGTGCTGACCGGCCTCGCGCACGGCGTGTTCTTCTCGATCGGCTCCACAATCGCCACCAGCCTGGTGCCGAAGGAAAAGGCCGCCAGCGCGATCGCGCTGATGTTCACCGGCCTGACCGTGGCCCTGGTCACCGGCGTGCCGCTCGGGACCTTCATCGGCCAGCACTTCGGCTGGCAGGCGACTTTTCTCGCCGTGTCGCTGCTGGGCCTGGTCGCGATCGTCGGCAGCTGGATCCTGGTGCCGGCCGACATCGCCGGCAGCAAGCCATCGAGCCTCCTGACCCAGCTCGCGGTGCTGAAGAAGCCGCGCCTGCTGCTGGTGTATGCCATGACCACGCTCGGCTATGGCGGCTCCTTCATCGCCTTTACCTACCTGGCGCCGATCCTGCAGGAAGTCTCGGGCTTTGCCGCCTCGAGCGTGAGCCTGGTGATGCTGGTCTACGGCGTCTCGGTCGCGGCCGGGAACATCTGGGGCGGCAAGCTGGCCGACCGCAAGGGCCCGCTGCCGGCGCTGCAGATCGTGTTCGCGCTGCTCGCGCTGGTGCTGCTGGTGCTCGGCTTCACCGCGCCCAACAAGTGGCTGGTGCTGGCCACCGTGCTGGCCTGGGGTGCGGTCGCCTTCGGCAACGTGCCCGGCCTGCAGGTCTACGTGGTGCAGCGCGCCGAACGCGATGCGCCGCATGCGGTGGATGTGGCATCAAGCCTGAACATCGCCGCCTTCAATGTCGGCATCGCCTTCGGCGCCTGGGGCGGCGGCCTGATCGTCGCCAAATTCGGACTGATGGCCACGCCCCCGATCGGCGCCCTGATCGTCGTCGGCGCCTTCCTTCTTACCACGCTGGCGCGCTGGCTGGACCGCCGCGACGGCCTGCCGGCCAAGGCGGCTCGGCAGCACGCCGTCGCCACCCACTGATTTTTCAATGAAAGGATTCACCATGCACATGCCGCAACTCGGCCTCGGCACCTTCCGCCTGCAGGGCCAGCAGGCCATCGATTCGGTCCGCAACGGACTCGAACTGGGCTACCGCCACATCGACACCGCCCAGATCTACGGCAACGAAGCCGAAGTCGGCAGCGCGCTGGCCGCGTCGAAGCTCGCGCGCGACGAGGTCTTCGTGACCACCAAGATCTGGACGGAGAACCTGGCTGGCGAGGTCCTGGTGCCCAGCCTGAAGGAGAGCCTGCGCAAGCTGCGCCTGGAGCAGGTCGACCTTACCCTGATCCACTGGCCTTCGCCGGGCGCCGCGGTGCCGGTGGCCGAATCGATGGGGGCCCTCCTCAGCGCACGCGAACAGGGTCTCACGGGAGCCATCGGCATCTCGAATTTCCCGATCGCCCTGATGCGGGAAGCGATCGATGCGGTCGGCGCCCACAACATCGCCACCAACCAGGTCGAGCTGCATCCCTACCTGCAGAACCGGACGGTCGCCGCCTTCGCACGCGAGATGGGCATCCACGTCACCGCCTACATGCCGCTCGCCTACGGCAAGGTGATGGATGATCCGGTCATCAAGGGAATCGCCGCGCGCCATGGCGCCACGGCCGCGCAGGTGACGCTGGCCTGGCTGATGGCCAAGGATTATGCCGTCATCCCCTCGTCGACCAAACGCGCCAACCTGGCCAGTAACCTGGCCGCCGGCAGCCTGGTGCTGACGCAGGACGAGCTGCTTGCGATCGATGCGCTGGACCGCGGCGAGCGCCTGGTCAGCCCCGAGTTCGCGCCTGGGTGGGACTGACTACTCGTCGAGTTCGGGATAGTGGCGGAAGATCCCGTTCTGGTTGAACGGGATGCGGCGAGGCGAGGCCAGGTAGGCCGCGATATTGGGCCGCGCCGCCACGCGGTCGCGCAGCGCGCCGAGGGCCGGATACTCGCCCTCTAGCCGCTTCATGGCGTTCGGGAAGGCATAGCGCAGGCCTTCGATCACCTGGAACAGCGACAGGTCGGCATAGCTCGGCTTGTCGCCCACCAGCCAGTCGCGCTGCTCGGGATTAGTGAGCAGGCGCGAGAAATAGCCGAAGAACTTGGGCAGGCGCGTCTCGATGAAGTCGGCGGCGCGCCGCTGCGCTTCCGGCTTCTGGTCTTCATAATAGAGCGAGGTGGCGATCGGATGATGGGTATCGTGGATCTCGGTGACCAGGTCGGCGATGGTCAGCTGCAGCTGGTGGGTCCACAGCCGGCCCGGATCGGAGCGGGGCGCCAGCGCATGCTGCTCGCCCAGGTACAGGAGGATGTTGGCCACCTGGCCGATGGTCAGCTCGCCGGCACGCAGGAAAGGCGGCGCGAACGAGGGACGGGTTTCGGTCTCGAGCGCCGACAGCAGCAGGTCCATGCCGCCCTCGCGGCGCGCCACGTCCACGTACTCGGCTCCCGCTTCTTCCAGGGCAAGCCGGACGAACTCGCCACGCCCCTGTATACCCGGCCAGTAAAAAAGTTCATACGCCATCTCGCACCTCCGGTCTGGTTCGGTCTGGCGCAATTATCGATGATGAATCGGAAGCGTGTCGCCGCACAAACATGGTAATCTTGTAGTGCCTGTCAGGCGAAAACAAAAAGTCGCAAAACAGGCGAAAAACAAGCAAGAATAAGCAAGACGAACCACGAGAGAGAGACACGACATGAACGCAACCCGTCCTAACGGTTTCATTCCCATCCCCCAGCGTTCTCCGTATTACCACAGCACGAGTTAGCATCCTGGCAAATTGCGTGGCAGAATGTGATTTCTGCGATGCAAGCCCATTTACATTTGCGGCTTCCTGAAACCCACTGCAGCGCGCAGCAGGTTTTCCGAGTACCCATGTAGTGGGCATCGAAGATAAAGCAGTGGCGCCGCCGTGGCGCCCGCAACTTTACGCCGACTGGAGCGCTCACATGATTTTCGCTCACCTGACCAAGCACTGGATTGCACGCCGCAGCCAGTACACGCCTGCCTCCTGGATGCTGAGCATCGTGCGCAGCCTGCGCGTGCTGCGCTACTGGCGCGAGCACCAGGCCCTGTGCCGCCTCGACCTGGTGCGCCGCTTCGTCGCGGCCGCCCCCAACGACGACCTGTTCCACCACCTGAGCCACCGCAGCTACCTGGCGCGCGACCTGAGCGCGCGCGAGCGCGTGCAGTGCGTGCTGTCGCACTACCGCTTCGAGGACGCCGCGTTCAGCAATGCCTACCACCAGGCCGTCTACGGCGGCGGCGGGCTCACGCTGTGGCAGCACGACACCGGTGAGCACAGCTTCCTGCTGCGCCTCGAGATGGCGCCGCGCCACGATGCCGAGGGCGACCTCACCATTTCGCTGGTCGCCGACGGCAAGTACCTGCACCGCCTGTCCTACACCTGGATCGACGGCCAGCTGGCCGGCAGCGAGCTGCCCACCGTGCCCTTCGTCACCCGCAACCAGGGCCGCTGGCTCGACTCCGGCGCCGCCTTCGACGCTTTCGAAGAAGCCTTCCCCAACAACTCGCCGAGCTTCTTCTGCTTCGCCGCGATGCAGGGCGTGGCGCAGGCCCTGGGCATCGACCAGGTGGTGGCGATCAAGTGCACCTCGCACATCGCCTACGATCCGGCCGACCTGAAGCACTTCGAGAATGCCTACGACGGTTTCTGGAAGATCCTCGGCGGAGTCGAGATGCCGGGCCGCAGCTACCTGATCCGCCTGCCCTTCTACCTCAAGCCGCTGGCCGACATGCCGTCCAAGCACCGCAAGCGCGCCGCCCAGCGCCGCGAATACTGGCGCGCCATCGGCGACTCCACCCGCACCACCATGCTGCGCCACATGGTGCCGGCCGCCAGCGCCCAGGCGCGCGCGGTCGCGGCGCCGGCCACGGCCGAGGCCTGAGGCCGGGCGGCTCGTTGCGGGCCGCCCGTCATCCCGTCTGTCCCATCCGGGGCGTGCCGGCAAGGCCGGAATCCGGCGCGCCGGCCCGGGCATTCCGACTATGATGATGGGACATGCCTTCTCGAGCCCATTCGACATCCAGCAGCCGCGCGTCGCCCGCCGTCCCCGTGCCCGCCTTGCCGCGCCCCGTCGCCTGCGCCTGCGCACTCATCGCCGCCATTTGCCTGCTGGGGTGGGCGGCCGGCATCGATTCGCTCGTTTCCGTCTTCGCCGGTTTGCCGGCTATGGTCCCGCTGACCGCCACCCTGACCCTGCTCGCCAGCGGCGCACTCACTTTGCACGGGCGCGGCGCCGATACCCGCTTCGGCCCGGCACCGGCGCTGCTCGTGACCGCCATGGCGGCCGCGATCCTGCTGGCACATGGCAGCGCGCGGCTGGACTGGCCATTCGCAGCGTCCTTCATTGCCGACCATGCCGGCTGGTGGCGTTTGTCGTCGCCACTGACCGCGGCGATGTTCTTCGGCATGGGCATCAGCCTCCTGGCCCTGCCCCGTGCGCGCCATGTCCAGCTCGCGCAATGGCTGGCGCTCGGGGTGCTTTCCCTGGCCGCGCTCACGCTGGCAAGCTACATGTTCCGCGACACCTTCCTGTACCAGCCGCTGCCCGGCAGCGGCACCTCGATCCTGACGGCCCTGGTGCTGATCCTGCTGCCGCTGGGCGCCCTGGCCGCACGCCCTTCCGCAGGAATGATGGCGGCGGTCGCCGGCCACACCCCCGAGGCGCAGATGGCGCGCCGGCTGCTGCTGTCGGCCATCGCCATGCCGGTCCTGCTCGGCGCGCTGGTCTGGCTCGCCCTGCACTTCGATGCCATCGACACCGAAACCGGCATCGCGCTGCTGGTCTGGGGGATCGTGGCCCTGATCGTGGCGAGCACCTGGCACGCGGCGCTGCGCCTGAACCGCGCCGATGCCGCCCGCCGGCGCGCCGAGCAGGCGCTGGAACGGGCCCTGGCCTCGTTGCGCGAAGCGGACGCGCACAAGGACCGGTTCATGGCGGTGCTGGCGCACGAGCTGCGTAATCCGCTGGCCCCGATCCGGGCGGCGGCCGACTTGCTGCGCCTGCCAGGCGGCGCCGACGCCGCGCAGCAGCATCGCACCGCCGAGATCATCGGGCGCCAGGTGGAAACGATGACCCACCTGGTCGAGGACCTGCTCGACGTGTCGCGCGTGCGGCAAGGCCTGATCGCGGCGGAACGCGCGCCCGTGGACCTGTGCCTGGTCCTGAACGACGCCCTCGACCAGACCCGCCCGCTGTTCAGGCAGCGCCGCCACCGGCTGAATGCAGACCTTCCGCCGCAGGGGCCGGTCGTGCTGGGCGACCACAAGCGCCTGGTACAGATCGTCGCCAACCTGCTGGTCAACGCCGCCAAGTACACGCCCGAAGGCGGCGAGATTCGGCTGGCCCTGTACGTCGGGCGCGAGCGCGCCGAGATCAGCGTGCACGACAACGGGGTCGGCATCGAGGCCGGAATGCTCGGCCGGGTGTTCGACTCCTTCAGCCAGGTCACGCGCACGCCGGGCCGCAACGAAGGTGGCCTGGGCATCGGCCTGGCGCTCGTCAAGAGCCTGGTCGAACTGCATGGCGGCACCGTCAGCGCGCACAGTCCGGGCCTGGGCCTGGGCAGCACATTCGTGGTGACCCTTCCCTGCGCACCCGCGGCCGCCCCCACAGACGCCATGGCGTCCTGAGTTCCGGCCCGTCTTGCCACATTCACCACGGCCTCCCGTGTCCGTGCTACACTGCCGCCTCGCTAGGGGTCCTGGCATGCGCGAACAGCGCGTTGCCGGGTGAGAGATACCCTTCGTACCTGATCTGGATAATGCCAGCGAAGGAAAGCGCAACGCAGTTCCCATCCTTGTTTGCCCTTCCCCCACGTTGGCTCCGGCTTTTTTAATGAAAGCAGCGCGCCATGCTTGATGTGGCGCGCGAAGACGAGCAAACCATGACATCCAAGCTGAAATACTCCCTGATTGCCTGCGCCATCCTGCAGGCCTTCTCCACCAACGCATCCGCACAAGAGCTTGACGGCGTGGCCTCGGTGGTCGTCACCGGCAGCCGCTGGGTCGCCAGCGACCGCGCCAGCATCGGCGGTTTTTCCGACGCGCCGCTGCTCGACACCCCGGCATCGATCACCGCCATCAATCGCACCCAGATGCTGGACCTGTCGATCCGCAACGTGACCGACGCCGCCCGCTACGACGCTTCGATCGGCGACGCCTACAACGCGGTCGGCTATGCCGAGCAGTTCTCGATCCGCGGCTTCGCCCTCGACAACGCCACCAGCTACCGCAAGGACGGCATCGCGATTTCCGCCGACACCCAGATCCCGCTGGAGAACAAGGAACGCATCGAAGTGCTGCGCGGCCTGGCCGGCCTGCAGGCCGGCGTCGCGGCGCCCGGCGGCATGGTCAACTTCGTCACCAAGCGCCCGACCAATGCGCCGCTGCGATCCGTCCTGGTGGAAGCGAGCGAGCGCGGCACCCTGCATGGCTCGATCGACCTGGGCGGCCGCTTCGAGGACCGCCGCTTCGGCTATCGCATCAATGCCGCGTTTGATGACCTGAAGTCCTACGTGCGCGGCGCCGACGGCGAGCGCCAGTTCGTCTCCGCCGCCTTCGACTGGCAGATCAGCCCGGACGCCCTGCTCCAGCTCGACGTCGACCACCAGCACAAGGCGCAGATCACGGCGCCTGGCTACCAGCTGCTGCGCAACGAAGTCCTGCCGACCGGCGTATCGGCCAAGACCCTGCTGAACGACCAGCCCTGGACCAGGCCGGTCGAGACCGACAGCAGCAACCTGGGCCTGCGCTTCGAATACCGCCTAAACCCAGACTGGACCGCCACGTTCAACGCCAACAAGCATTGGTTCAAGCGCGACGACTACACCGCCTTCCCCTACGGCTGCAGCAACGAGGGCGACGGCTTCTATCCGGGCTACTGCTCGAACGGCGACTACGACGTGTATGACTACCAGAGCGTGGGCGAACGCCGGACACCGTGGGGCCTGCAGGCCATGCTGCAGGGCCGCTTCGCCACGGGCGCCGTGCGCCACCAGCTGACCGTGGGCGCCGCCCTGTCCGAGCGCCACGACAGCTTCGGCGAATACGTCTACGACTACGCGGGCTACAGCAACATCTGGAACAACCAGGCCGTCGATCCGGCCCCGGGCAATCCGCGTACCGGCCCGGTGATGGAGCGCCGCAGCGACCGCGAAAGCGCCCTGTTCGTGCAGGACGTGGCGGCGCTGTCCGACAAGATCACGCTGCACACCGGCCTGCGCTGGGTAAAGCTCAAGCGCGACGAGCTGGCCGAGATCGAACAGGGCTGGGTGCATGCCGACGATTCCTTCGTGCTGCCGAGCGTCGCCCTGGTCTACAAGCCGGCGCGCGACTGGAGCGTCTACGGCTCGCTAAGCCACGGCCTGCAGCATGGCGGCATCGCCGAAATGGGAACCGCCAACGAAAACAGCGTGCTGCCGCCGAGCCGCTCGAAGCAGGTGGAAGTGGGCGTCAAGGGCGTGGTGGGCAATGCGGTGATGCTGTCGGCCGCCGCCTTCGACATTCGCCAGGGCCTGGAGTACGTCAACGCCGCCAACCTCTTCGTGCGCGCCGGCCAGCAGCGCCACCGCGGCCTCGAACTGGCGGCCCAGGGCAAGCTGAATTCCGACCTGAACTACAGCCTGTCCCTGATGGCGCTCGACGCCGAACAGACCGGCACCGGCGACCTCGATGTCGAAGGCAAGCGCGTGACCAATGTGCCGGAGTTCCGCTCGACCGCCTGGGTGGAATACGCGGTGCCGGCGCTGCGCGGGCTGAAAGTGGACGCCACCTGGCAGTACTCGGGAAGCAAGGCCTTCGACCCGGCCAACCGCGCCGTCGTGCCAGGCTACCACGTGGCCGCGCTGGGGGCCTCGTATGCGCTGCGCGTGGGTGGGATGAACACCATCCTGCGCGCCCGCGTGGACAACGTGTTCGACAAGTTCTACTGGCGCGACGTGACGCAGTCGCTGGGCGGCTACCTGCTGCCGGGCGCGCCGCGCACCTTCAGGGTGTCGGCGCAGTTCGACTTCTGATCGGCTCTTTCGTAGGGTGGTCGGCTCTGCCGACCGCGCGTTCAAACCACGGCTGCGTGGACGCACCGTGGTTTGCTCCTGCTCGTTGAACGCGCGCACGGCAGAGCCGTGCACCCTACTACGTCAATCCGCCAGCTCCGCCAGCTTGCCCAGGCAGCGCCGCTGGAAGCCATCCAGGCCGGCGGTCACGAAACTGTCGTCCGGCTCGATCACCTCTGCATCGAGCAGCAGGCGCAGTTTGGCGATGCGGTCGCCCTGGGTCAGCGCCTGGGCCAGGTGCGGCCCGTCCGGGTCACCCGCCCAGGCGATCGCCTCGACCACCTCGGCCGGGAAGTCCCAGTGACGGGCAATCACGGCCGACAGCTGGCGGCTGGCCTCGAACAGTTCGATCCCGAAGGTCCCCGAACCGGGCACCTTGCCCTGGCAGACCCGGTCCGCGATCTGGAACGCGACCTGCAGGCCCACGTTCTGCATCAGGCCGGCCAGGTAGGATTCGAAAACGCCGGCCGACAGGCCCGGCGCCATCACGCTGGCGGCAAAGGCGCAGCGCTCGGAGTGGCGCCACACGTTCGGCGCCACCTGGCGCGCGACGCCCTGCACCTTCACGCGGATCAGCGGGCGCATCGCGATGCGCGCCAGCAGCATGCGCAGGCCGTTCAGGCCGAGCATGGTCACCGCGCCGTCGAGGGTCTCGATCGGCTTGGCCGGCCGGTAGTAGGCGCTGTTCGCCTCGCGGATCACTTCGGCGACCAGCACCAGGTCGCGCCCGACCTCGGCCGACAGCGCGGCAGTGGAGATGTTCTCGTCCGACAGGGCGCCCAACAGCTGCGTCACGAGTTCCGGCACGCGCGGCACCAGGCCGGAGGCGCTTTCGGGGTCGTCCGTGAGGGCGCGCAGCTCGTCGAGGATCTGCCGTTCGATCTCCGGACTGGCGTTGGTGCCGCTCGAGGCGGCCAGCCAACGGTAGTAGGCAGCGTCCACATCGGCCGCCATATCGGTCTCATTTGCCACCGCGGCCGCGTCAATGGCGGCTGAGGCAGCGGTCTCCTTCTCGGTGCCGCCGAGCAGGCGGCCTATCCAGTTTTTCACAGCGCACCGCCGTAGTTGTCAAAGCTGAGAAAAACATTCTAATACCATACGGCAACAAAAAGGCAAATGTAACCGCTTGTCTCCTCAATCCACCTCAATCAAGAGACAAAGAGTCAGCAGGACGCCCCAGCAGACCCTCCACCTTGCGCAAGCGCTGCTCCAGGCTGCCTTCGAGCAGGACGTAGGGGATGGCACGCGCCTGCAGCGTCTCGACCAGCATCAGGTGCACGGTCTGGCGCACCTCTTCCGATTCGCGCTGCAGCCCGTCCGGCTCCCAGGGGCTGTCGGGCGCCGTCACCAGGGTCCAGGCGTAGTCGTGGCTGCCGGCGAGGCGCGCCAGCTGCGGGTCGACGCGGCCCCAGTACTGGCGGCTGTACAGCGCCGTCATCAGGGGCGTCGTGTCGCAGAACAGGAAGCCTGCGGCGCGCGCGGCCGCCTCGTCCTCGCGCGCGCGCTGGGTGCACGCGATCGGGTACTGGTCTTCTTCGTCCGGCACGCGGCCGTGGGTATCGACGAATTCGCGCAGGTACTCCGGCACCCACACGGTGCCGTAGCGCCGCGCCAGGGCGTCGCACAGGGTCGATTTGCCGGACGATTCGGCGCCGAGCACGGCGATGCGCATCGGCTTGGGCTTCACGCATCCCTCCGCGCGATGTTCGACCAAGCGCGCCAGCCGGTCCAGGCCAGCACCACGAACACCCCATACAGGATGGCGGTCAGGTGCAGGTCCTTGTAGATGTACAGGCCGACGTAGAGCACGTCCACCACGATCCACACCAGCCAGTTCTCCACCTTCTTGCGGCCCAGCAGGAGTTGGCCCACCAGGCTGCCGGCGGTCAGGAAGCCGTCCGCATGCGGCACATCGGTGTCGGTGAGACGGTCGAGGAACTGGGACAGCAGCACGAAGCCGATGGCCCAGGCGGCGATGGACCAGCCCCAGCCCGCGCTCTTCAGGCGCGTGACCACCAGCGGCCGGTCGCCGGCGCCGTGCAGCCACTGGTACCAGCCCCATACCGAGGCGCCGATGAACACGAACTGCAGGCCCATGTCGCCATACAGCCTGGCCTCGAAGAAAACCACGGCGAAGGTCGCTGAGGATGCGATCGAGAACAGCCAGGCCCAGTGCTTCTGGCGGATGTTCAGCAGCACGGTGGTCACCGCCAGCAGGAAGGAGATGAGTTCCAGCGGCGTGGTGCTGAAACCGAGAAAGGCGAGCGGTTCGTTCATTCGATGCGGGGGACGCAAGGTCAGGTCAGCAGGCGATTATGGCCACTCGCTGACCAATGCGCAAGGCTCACCGTCCGGATCCGGACACGATTGCCCCCAGCCGGGCAAAGCCGGCCTGATCGAGAGCCGCTTCGCGACCCGCTTTACCTGAGCTTGCAGCGGCGCGCACCGCCCAGGCCGAGCGCCGCCACCGCGAACAGGGCCAGCGAGCCGGGCTCCGGCACCTCGGCAGTGAGTGCCCAGCCGTCGATGCTGCCGGCGTCGCCCGCTT
Source organism: Massilia sp. UBA6681 (assembly GCF_002454935.1). Classification (NCBI taxonomy): domain Bacteria; kingdom Pseudomonadati; phylum Pseudomonadota; class Betaproteobacteria; order Burkholderiales; family Oxalobacteraceae; genus Massilia; species Massilia sp. UBA6681. The sequence goes on along the minus strand of NZ_DKJX01000128.1, from coordinate 13,800 downwards.
CGCTGTCCACCACCGTCAGGGTCCAGGCGCCGAACACGTTGTGGCCGATGAAGGCGGCCAATGCCTCCTCCGGCCGGAACGACCCGGTGTAAGGGGCATAGGCATAGCCTTCGGCGATGCTGATGGCGGCGCCGTCGTCGAACAGGGTATCGGTATAGTTGGCGCCGCCCGAGCCGCCCTGGCGGTTCGACAGCAGCACGGTCACGCCGTCATGGCTCAGGCTCAGCACCAGGTCGGCATCCCAGCCGTGGGTGATGTTGACCAGTGCGTCGACGTCCAGGACGCGGCCATGGTGCTCCACGTTCAGCGTCGAGCTGACCGTGCAGGTATCGCAGATCTCGACCGGCACGTTGGGGCTGGCGACGGTGATGACGCCGGCGTGGGCGCTGGTGCTGCCGATGGCGAATGCGGCGGCGAGGGTCAGGCAAAGGGAGCTGAGTTTCACGATGGTCTCTTCTGGAATGTGTTGTGGTGGAGTGCTCTCCCGTGGCGCGGGAGAGCCTCTGCTTGCGTGTGCTTAGTTGATCTTGACCAGGTCCATGGCGTCGAAGGAGACGGCCGGGGTCAGCCAGCTCGAGGAGCTGGTGGACCCGCTGACGACCCAGATCTTGAGCGTGTTCTGGCCGGCGATCAGCGCGCTGGCCGGAATCGTGTAGTCGTAGGTGATATTGCGCGCGCGGTAGGTGCCGACCGTCATGGTGCGGGTCGATGGCTGGCCCGGCGGGAACAGGTCGCCGGACTGCGAGCCGACGAAAGGCGAGGTCCAGCTGTTCACGTTGATCTGCGGGCGTCCGCCTGCCTGCGCGGCGGTGATGCCGATCCTGAAGCGGTAGGTCGACGTGGCCGAGATCTGGCTCGCCTTCAGGGCGAAGCTGATCGTGACCGGACCGTTCGGCGCGGTATTCAAGCCCTTCCACTGGAAGGCCGGCATGTGCAGGCCGGGCGTCGAGGTGCCGACACGGTAGGGATCGGCGCTGCTCGCCGTGGCGAACCATGGGCTCATGCGCACGTCGGACGGGTGCATGATGGTGATCTTGTCGCCATTCAGGAATTCCCGCGGCGTGCCGTCCCACTCGCCGATGCGGAACAGCGCCTGCGTCAGGCTCGGGTCCCCTTTCGCGATGTGCCATTTGCCGCGCGGGTCGTCGTTGTTCACCAGCGGATCGGCGGCGATCGTCAGCGCCGGCACGATATTGGTGGTGCCTGCCGTGACCTTGACCGTCGACGTGGCGACCGCCAGTTCGTTCTTGTAGACGGTCATGGTGTAGGCGCCGGGGAGCATGCCGTTGGCCTGGGTATTGCCGTCGTGGCTGGCGGCATCGGCCCAGTATTGCGCGGTGGCGTTGGCGAAACCGACGGTGTACGGGAAGGCCGGGTTGCGGCCGTAGATGGCGGGCACGAACACGTTGCCGCGCGCCGTCGGCGGCACGTAACCGAGCAGGTTCATCTTCGAGAACCATGCGGTATCGACGCTGCCTGGCGCCGCGCCGTTGTTGAACACCATGGTGTAGGCGTTCAGGCGGTTGAAACGGAAGGCTTCGGTCTGGCCCTCGTTATAATTGACGATGTAGGTGATCTCGTTGTTGGTGCTGGTGATCTGGTTGAGCAGGCTGCGGTAGAACGGACCGCCGGAGCCGCCTTCGTTGTTGTCGCGGACGATCCACACGCCGACGTTCGGACCGGTGCCGCCGATATGGGTCCAGTCCTTCAGGCGCATGTTGGAGTAGTGCTTGGAGCGCGTCTCGCCCGCATTCGCGCCGCTGTTGATGCCGAAGATGTCGCCCGACTCGATGGCGCCGGTAGTGCCGCGCAGATCGTCGGGCCAGGATGGCGGGCGGTTCGGATCGGCATTCGTCACCAGGCCGCCGGGCGTGCCGGCCGGCGTGCCGCTGGGCAGCGCGGCGATGCGCAGGCGCGCAATGAAACGCACCAGCGCCTGGCCGGTCGGCTCGGCGGTGAAGTGGGTGCCCATGTAGATCCTGGGGTCGCCCTTCCTCACCAGGTAGTAATGGGTCAGGACCCCGGTTGCGCTGCCGAGCGTCCTGACCGTCACCTTGATGTAGTCGCTGGCCGCGGTGGTCGCGCTCTGGCCGGCAGCCGGCACCGTCACCGGCACGGCATTGCCGTTGGCATCGACCACTTCGGCCTTGACATCGACCCCGGTCTGGTCCGTATAGATCCAGTCGTAGCCGCTGTTGACCTGGGTGCCGCGGGCCGCATCCTGGAATTCGACGCCGTTATAGACGATGCTGGACAGGTCGCCGGGAGAGGTGGTGCTGGTGTCGTTCGGGTGGCCGCGCACCTTGAATACCAGGCCGGCGCCGGTATCGATGGTGTAGCTGACGATCCTGTCGCTGGCGTCCTTGGTCGTGGTGACGCCGAATGCGGCCTGGGCTTGCATCGATGCGCTGGCCAACATCGTGAATAGTGCGCAGCCTTGCAGCAAGGCTTTCAAGCTTGGTGTTCTCATGCTGTCTCCAATGATGTTGTTGTAATTGCATTTTTAGTATTGGATGTAAAGACGTTGCTGGTCAATCGTCTGGTCGAGACAAGCGGAAATACTCACGTCCGTGAGCAAAAGAAAAACCGCCGCGGGATCGCTCCGGCGGCGGTTCTGGATCAAGCTTTCCCGATTACTTCTTCGGATACTTGATCGTCATTTCCTTCAGCAGGTTGTCGGCGTGGTCGACTTCCTTCATCACCCACAGCATGTAGCGGATGTCGACGTGGATCGCACGCGTGATCGCGGTATCGAAGTACCAGTCCTTGGTGATCGATTCATAGGTCGAATCGAAGTTCAGGCCCACCAGTTCGCCGCGCTTGTTCATCACGGCCGAACCCGAGTTGCCGCCCGTGGTATCGGCGCTCGACAGGAAGTTCACCGGCACGGTGCCCAGCACCGGGTCCTTGAACACGCCGTAGCGCTTGGCCTTGATCGCATCCAGCAGCGGCGCGGGGGCGATGAACGGATCCTTGTTGGTGGCCTTCTCGACGATGCCTTCCACCGTCGTGAACGGACCCTTGACCAGGCCGTCGCGCGGGGCGTAGGGCGCCACGGTGCCGTAGGTCACGCGCAGGGTCGAGTTGGCGTCCGGGTAGACCGGCTTGCCTTGCGACTTCTTCCAGGCGATGACGGCCGCCATGTACTGCGGGATCACGCGTTCGAGATTGCCGTCGATCTCGTTGCGGCGGTTTTCCAGCGCCATGCCGGTCTCGTGCAGGCGCACGGCGAGCTGGATGAAGGGGTCGTTCGACTTGCGGAAGGCGTCCGCATCCTTGCCGATCCAGGCCAGGCGCTTGGCGGTGTCGGCCAGTTCGGTCGCCTTGTACATCGCGTTCAGCGCGTTCGGCGCCGGCAACAGCCCATCCAGGCCCTGCGGGTGCATCTTCGCATCGATGCGGGCATAGCGCGCCAGCGCGGCGCCCCAGCGGGCTTCGTCGACCTGGGGCACGAAGGACTGCTCGAGGCGGGTCAGGCGCGCCTTGATGAAGGACAGGTCGCGCTCCTGGTAGCCCGACTCGCGCTGCGCGTCCGGCTTCTGGCGCTCCAGCGCCAGGCGGTACAGGGTGCGCGCGCTCTTGAGCAGGTCGCTGTGCGTGGCCTCAAGCCAGGCGGCTTCCTGGCGCGAGGCCGCCATGTCCTGGGCGATCACGCCATCGAGCTCGCCCAGCAGGCCCTTGGCGCCCTTGCCGTTCTGCTTGTGCCAGGCGCGGAACTCGGCGTCCTGCACGTCCTTGATCGCGGCGATGTCCTTGCGCGCGAAGCCGTCCAGCAGGCCTTGCGTCTTCTTGAGCACGTTGTTCAGGCTCTTGGCCACGCTCGCGTAGCGCACGTCCCAGGCCGGGTTGCCCATGGTGGCGGCCGAGATCACCGACAGGTCGGCAGTGATACTGCCCACCTTGGCCGGGAAGTCGACGTCGCGCGCGAAGCGGATCTCGCTCGGCAGCTTGTAGCGGCTGGTGCGGCCCGGATAGCCCGCCAGCAGGATCGGATCGCCGTTCTTCAGGCCTTCCGCGGAGACCACCAGGAAGTCCTTCGACTTGTAGGGCACGTTGTCGGGCGACGGGTCGGCCGGGCGGCCGTCCTTGCCGACGTAGGCGCGCAGGAAAGCGTAGTCGCCGGTCTGGCGCGGCCATTCGTAGTTGTCGATGTCGCCGCCGAAGTTGCCGATGCGGTCGGACGGCGCGTACACCAGGCGCACGTCGCGGATCATCAGCTGCTTGATGCGGTAGTACTCGAGGCCGCGGTGGAAGGCCGGCACCGAGCAGCGCACCGACTTGTCGGTCTCGCACTCCGCCACCAGTGCCTTGATGCGCGACTCCACCAGCTCGTGGCGATCGCGGCCCGACATGGCCGGGCTCAATCCCTTGAGCACGCGGTCGGTGACGTTCTCGACCTTCTCGGTCACGTACACCAGGGTGTTCGGGCCGCCCGGCAGTTCATCGGCGCGGGTCTTGGCCAGGAAGCCGCCCACGATGTAATTCTTCTCGGGGGTGGAATTGCGCTGGACCGCGCCGTAGGCGCAGTGGTGGTTGGTGACCACCAGGCCATCCGGCGACACGAACGAGGCCGAGCAGCCGCCGAGCGAGACGATGGCGCTCATCGGATGCTTGCTCAGGTCGGCCAGTTTCTCGGCCGGGATGGTGATCCCGATACGCTTGAGTTCGGATTTGAGTTGCGGCAGCTGGTGCGGTTGCCATTGGCCTTCATCGGCGAGCGCGAGGTTTGCGGCGCCGATCAAGGCAACAGGCAGGACGAACGATTTGAACAAGGTAGACCCCAGATGAATAAAAAGCACCCGGCAGTATAACTTTGTTATATATGCATGAGGTCGTTTTTTGGCGTAATGACGGGCAGTTCAGCCCTGCTCCTGCCCCGCGCGCCAGCCGCCGCCCAGCGCCTGGATCAGCGCCACCGCCGCCGCCTGGCGGTCGGCCTGCACCTGCACCAGCTGGCGGCGCGCACTCAGGGCGGTGGCCTGCGCCTGCACCACTTCCGAATAGCTCACCTGCCCCGCGCGGTAGCGGTTCAGGATCTGCTGCTCGACCTTGTCGGCGGCTTCGGAAGCCGCCCGGGTCAGCTCCTGCTGCTGCTCCAGGATGCGGGTCGCGCTGAGCTGGTTCTCCACGTCGGCGAAGGCCGTGAGCACCGTCTGGCGATAACGCGCGACGGTCGCCTGGTGGCGCGCCTCGGCCCCCGCCACACTGGCGCGGGTGGCGCCGGCGTTGAAGATCGCCTGCGCCGCCGACAGCCCGAAGGACCAGGCGGCATTCGATGCCGAGAACAGGTCCGACACGCTGCTGCCGCCGGTGCCGAGCGAAGCCGACAGGCCGATGTTCGGGAAGTAGGCCGAGCGCGCGATGCCGATCTCCGCATTCGCGGCGGCCACGTCGCGCTCGGCGGCGGCGATGTCGGGGCGGCGCTGCAGCAGCAGCGAAGGCACGCCCACCGGCACCGCCGGCACCGTCACCCGCCATTCGGGCAGCGGCGCGAGCGTGAACTCGCTCGGCGCCTTGCCGACCAGCACCGCGATCGCGTGCTCGAACTGGGCGCGCTGGCGCTTCAGGCTCAATTCGTCGTTGCGGGCATTGGCCAGCTGGGTCTGGGCCTGCAGCACGTCGGTGCGGGCAACGATGCCGACATTGAAGCGGTTGGTCGTGATCTGCAGCTCGCGCTCGTAGCCGGCGATGGTGCGCGCCAGCAGGCTGCGCTGGGCGTCGAGGGCGCGCACGGCAAAATAATTCGCCGCCAGCTCGCCCTGGGCCGACAGGCGCGCGCTGGCCAGGTCGGCAGCCGTGGCCTCGGCACTGGCCTGGGCGCTGGTGACGCCGGCCCGCAGGCGGCCCCACACGTCCGGCTCCCAGCTGCCGCCCAGGTTCAGCCGATAGGCATTGTCCGCGCCCTGCCCGCGCACGCCGGCGCGGTCGCCGGACAGGCTCAGGTTCACGGTCGGGAACAGGGACGCGCGCTGCTGCGCCACCAGCGCACGCGCCTGCGCATAGTTGGCAACCGCCACCGCCACGTTCTGGTTCGAGACCTCGATGGCACCCGCCAGCTCGTTCAGCACCGGATCGTCGAACAGCTGCCACCAGGGGCCGCGTTCGAGCGCATCGGCGGGCGCCGCCGGCACCCAGCCCTGGGCTTCCTTGAAGGCCACCGGTTCCGGCGTCATGGGGCGCTGGTAGGCGGGGCCGACGGCACAGCCGCCGGCGATGCCGGCAGCCAGGGCGACGAGGGAAAGGCGGTACATGGCGTGGGTTCTCATCATGGATTCGTTATTTTGCTGGGATCGGCTGATCGAGGTCGGCATGGCGGGTCAGCTCATGCTCGTTCGGCTTCCTGGTGCGCAGCTTGTCGAGCAGGACGTAGACGACCGGCGTGGTGAGCAGGGTCAGGAGCTGGCTGGCGACCAGGCCGCCGATGATCGCGATGCCGAGCGGGCGGCGCAGCTCCGAGCCTTCGCCGAAACCGATCGCCAGCGGCAGCGCGCCCAAGGCAGCGGCCAGGGTGGTCATCAGGATCGGGCGGAAGCGCAGGATGCAGGCTTCGCGCACCGCCTCCGCCGCGGAGAGGCCGCGCGCACGCTCGGCCTCGAGGGCGAAGTCGATGATCAGGATGGCGTTCTTCTTGACGATGCCGATCAGGAGGAAGACCCCGATCAGGGCAATGATCGAGAACTCCATCCGGAACAGCAGCAGGGCCAGCACCGCGCCCACGCCCGCCGAAGGCAGCGTGGACAGCACCGTCACCGGGTGCACCAGGCTTTCGTACAGGATGCCGAGCACGATGTAGATCACGACGATCGCCGCCAGGATCAGCATCGGCTGCTCCTTGCTGGATTCCTGGGCAGCGCGCGCCGTGCCCTGGAAGCTGCCGCGCACGTTGGACGGCATGGCGATGTCCGCTTCGGCCTGCTTCACCGCGGCCTGGCCGTCCTCGAGATTGAAGCCTTGCGCCAGGTTGAACGAGACGGTGGTCGACAGTTCGCCGTCCTGGTGGTTGACCGAGGTCGGGGTCGAGCTTTCGGCGTAGCTGGCGATCGCGCTCAGGGGCACCATGGTGGTGGCGCCGGTGGACAGTGCCGCGCCGCTGGACGGGTCGCGTGCGGCGGTCAGGTTGGTGGACGAAGCGGCCGTGCCGGACGTGGACTGCGTGCCGGTGGCGGTCCCACCGCCGCCGCCGCGCGCCGGCACGTAGACGTCGCGCAGGGCTTCCGGCGACTGGGCATAGCGCTGGGCCACGCCCATGATCACGCGGTACTGGTTCAGCTCGTCGTAGATGTTGGCGACCTGGCGCTGGCCGAATTTGTTGTACAGCGCATTGTTGACGTCGCGCGTGCCGATGCCCAGGCGCGCCGCCGTGTCCTTGTCGATGGTGACGAAGGTCTCGACGCCGTTCTCGGCCTGGTCGGTGTCGACGTCGACCAGCGCCGGCTGGCGCTTCATCGATTCGGCCAGGCGCGTGGCCCATTGCTTCAGGTCGGCCGCGTTGTCGCTCTTGAGCGTGTACTGGTAGGTCGAGTTGCTGGAACGCCCGCCCATGCGCAGGTCCTGCACCGGATTGAGGAAGATCGACACGCCGGTGACGCGCGCCAGCTTCGGGCGCAGGCGCGCGATGACGGCCTGTCCGGTATCGCCTTTCGCGCGCTCGTCGATGGGTTTCAGGTTGATGAACATGAACCCGCCGCCCGCGCGCCCGCCGCCGGTGAAGGCGACCACGGTGTCGACCGCCGGGTCGCGCCGGATGATGTCCACCAGCTGGCGCAGCTTGCCCTGCATGGCCTGGAAGGAGATGCTCTGGTCGGCGCGGATGCCGCCGTTGAGCTGGCCGGTGTCCTGCTGCGGGAAGAAGCCCTTCGGCGCCGCCGCGAACAGGTAGACGTTCAGGCCGACCACGAAAGCGAGGATGATCATCACCAAGAGCTTGCTGTCGAGCGCCCAGTCGAGCGCGTGCCGGTAGACCCGCAGCGTGCGATCGAAGCCGCGCTCGGACCAGCGTGCGAGTAAGCCGGGCTTCTTGTCCTTGTCTTCCTTGCGCAGCAGCCAGGCGCACATCATCGGCGTCGTGGTCAGCGAGATCACCAGCGAAATCATCACCGCGGCCGACAGGGTCACGGCGAATTCGCGGAACAGCCGGCCCACCTGCCCGCCCATGAACAGCAGCGGGATGAACACGGCCACCAGCGACAGCGAGATCGACAACACGGTAAAGCCCACTTCGCGCGCGCCCAGCAGCGCCGCCTTCATGCGGTCCATGCCGGCCTCGATGTGGCGCGCCGTGTTCTCCAGCACCACGATGGCGTCGTCGACCACGAAGCCGGTGGCCACCGTCAGCGCCATCAGGGACAGGTTGTTCAGGCTGAAGCCCAGCATGTACATCACGCCGAAGGTGCCCAGTAGCGATACCACGGTGGCCACCGCCGGGATGATGGTGGCGCGCAGGCTGCGCAGGAACACGCTCACCACCAGCACCACCAGCAGGATCGACAGCACCAGGGTGAACTCGATCTCGTGCAGCGAGGAGCGGATCGAGTTGGTGCGGTCCGAGGCCACCTGCAGGCTGACGTCGCCGGGCAACTGGGCCTGCAGGGTCGGCAGCAGCGCGCGCACGCCGTCCACGGTCTCGATGACGTTGGCGTCCGGCTGGCGCGTCACCAGCACGATGACCGCCGGCTGGCCGTTGAACAGGCCGAGCGTGTTGACGTTCTCGACGCCGTCGATGACCTCGGCCACGTCGCGCAGGCGGATCGCCGCGCCGTCGCGCCAGGCCACCACCAGGTCGCGGTAGTCGGCCGCCTGCGGCCTGCCCTGGCCGGGGGTGCTCCCCTCCTTGCCGGCCGGCTGCGAATAGATCTGGAAGCGGTTCCCCGCACCTTCGATCGCGCCCTTCGGGCGGTTGGCATTGGTGGCCTGGATCGCGGCGCGCACGTCCTCGCTCGACAGGCCGTATTTGTTCAGCGCATAAGGCAGCAGCTCGACGCGCACCGCCGGCAGCGAGCCGCCGCCAATCTCGACCTCGCCCACGCCCTTCACCTGCGCCAGGCGCTGCTGCACCAGGTTCGATACCGATTCGTAGATCTGGCCGGGCGAGCGGGTCTTCGAGGTGAGCGCCAGGATGATCACCGGCGCGTCCGAGGGGTTGGCCTTGCGGTAGGTCGGGTTGCTGCGCAGCGTGGCCGGCAGGTCGGCGCGCGAGGCGTTGATGGCGGCCTGCACTTCGCGCGCGGCCGAGTCGATCTTGCGGTTCAGGTCGAACTGCAGGCTGACCCGGGTCGAGCCATTGCTGCTGCTCGAGGTCATCTCGTTGACCCCGGCGATCACGCCCAGCCTGCGCTCCAGCGGCGTGGCCACGCTCGAGGCCATGGTCTCGGGGCTGGCGCCGGGCAGCGAGGCCGACACCGAGATGGTCGGGTAGTCGACCTGCGGCAGCGGCGAGACCGGCAGCACGAAGAAGGCGGCGATGCCGGCCAGCGCCAGGCCGATCGTCAGCAGGACGGTCGCGATCGGGCGTTCGACGAAGGGCCGCGACAGGTTCATGCGCCGATCCTCTCGGGCTTGTTCGGCGCCTTTCCGCGCTTGTCCCCACCCTTGCGTTGCGCCAGGCGGTCGAAGGCCAGGTAGATCACCGGCGTGGTGAACAGCGTCAGCAGCTGGCTGACGATCAGGCCGCCGAAGATGGCCAGGCCCAGCGGACGGCGCAGCTCGGCGCCCTCGCCCGTGCCCAGCATCAGCGGGACGGCGGCGAACAGCGCGGCCAGCGTGGTCATGATGATCGGACGGAAGCGCAGCAGCGCGGCCTGGCGGATCGCCTCCAGCGGCGCCTTGCCCTCGTCGCGCTCGGCCTCGATGGCGAAGTCGATCATCATGATCGCGTTCTTCTTGACGATGCCGATCAGGAGGATGATGCCGATGATGCCGATCACCCCGAGCCCCTGCCCGGTCACCCACAGGGCCAGCAGCGCGCCGACGCCGGCCGACGGCAGGGTCGACAGGATGGTCAGCGGATGCACGTAGCTCTCGTACAGCACGCCCAGCACGATGTAGACGCAGACCACCGCCGCCAGGATCAGCCACAGCTGGTTCGACAGCGAGGCCTGGTAGGCGCCGGATGCGCCGAGGAAGGTCATGCTGACCGCGTTCGGCATCTTGATTTCTTCCGCCGCCTTGTGGATCGCATTCACCGCAGTGCCCAGCTTGACGCCGGCTGCGGTGTCGAAGCCGACGGTGGCGGCCGGATACTGGGCCACGTGGGTGATCTGCAGCGGCGCCTCGGCCTCGCGGATGGTGGCTACTGCCGACAGCGGGGTCGGCTGGCCCGAGCTGGTGCGCAGCTGCAGGCGGTTCAAGCTTGCCAGCGACATCGCCTCGTCCTGCTGGGCCTCGAGGATCACCCGGTACTGGTTGGTTTCGGTGAAGATGGTCGAGACGATGCGCTGCCCGAAGGCGCTGTAGAGCGCGTCGTCGATCGAGGCCGCCGTGATGCCCAGGCGCGAGGCGGTGTCGCGGTCGATGTCGATGTAGGCGGCGCTGCCGACGGCGCCGGCGTCGGTGGTGGCGTTGCGCACTTCCTTCTTGGTGGCCATCTGGGCGACCAGCTTCCTCGCCCATTCGTTGACGGTGGCGCTGTCGGCGCCCTCGATCGACAGGCGGTACTGGGTCGGGCCGCTTTCGGCGTCGATGGTCAGGTCCTGGGTCGGCTGCAGGTACAGGGTAACGCCGGCCACGCCCGCCACCCGGCTGCGCAGCCGGTTCATGATCGCTTCCTGGTCGCCGCGTTCCTCGTCCTTCAGGTTGATCAGCATGGTGCCGGTGTTGAGCATCGTGTTGTTGGCCGCGTCCACGCCCACGTAGGAGCTGAGCGAGGCGACCGCCGGATCCTTCAGCACTTCGGCGGCGGCAAGCTGCTGGAGCCTGGCCATCTCGGCATAGGAGATCGACTGGCGCGCCTGCAGGCGTGCCTGCAGCTGGCCGGTGTCCTGGGTCGGGAACAGGCCTTTCGGAATGACCACCCACAGCAGCGCGGTCAGCACCAGGGTGGCCAGGGCCACCAGCAGGGTCAGGCCCTGGCGCGCCAGCACCCAGCCCAGCGCCACGTCGTAGCGCCCGATCACGCGGTCGAAGAAGGCCTGGGACTTTTGCGCGAAGCGGCCCGGGCGCTCTTCTTCATGGCTCTTGAGCCAGCGCGCCGACATCATCGGCACCAGCGTGAGCGAGACCACCATCGAGATCAGGATGGTCACGGCGAGGGTCACCGCGAACTCGCGGAACAGGCGGCCGACCACGTCGCCCATGAACAGCAGCGGAATCAGCACCGCGATCAGGGACACGGTCAGCGAAATGATGGTGAAGCCGATCTGGGTCGCCCCCTTGACCGCCGCCGCCATCGGCTTCTCGCCCTCTTCGATGTAGCGCGCGATGTTCTCGATCATGACGATCGCATCGTCGACCACGAAGCCGGTGGCGATCGTCAGCGCCATCAGGGACAGGTTGTTCAGGCTGTAGCCCATCAGGTACATGACGCCGAAGCTGCCGACCAGCGAGATCGGCACCGCCAGGCTGGCAATCACGGTGGCGCGCAGGCTGTGCAGGAATGCGAAGATCACCAGCACCACCAGCACCACGGCCAGCAGCAGTTCCATCTGCACGTGCTCGACCGAGGAGCGGATGCCGGCGGTGCGGTCGCTCAGCACGTCCATGCGCACCGCGGCCGGCAGCCCGGCCTGCAGCTCGGGCAGGCGCTCCTTGATGCCGTCCACGGTGGCGATCACGTTGGCGCCGGGCTGGCGCTGCACGTTCAGGATGATCGCGGGCTTCATGTTGGCCCAGGCGCCGATGCGCACGTTCTCGGCGCTGTCGACCACGCGCGCCACTTCTTTCAGGCGCACCGGGGCGCCATTGCGGTACGCGACGATCAGGTTCTGGTAGTCCTCGACCGCCAGCAGCTGGTCGTTGGCGTTGATCGCGTAGGAACGCGTGGGGCCGTCGAAATTGCCCTTGGCGCTATTCGCGTTGGCCGCCGTGATGGCGGAGCGCAGGGTGTCCAGGCCCAGGCCGTAGGAGGCCAGCGCCTCGGTATCGGCCTGGATCCGGACGGCCGGACGCTGGCCGCCCGACAGGGTCACCAGGCCGACGCCCGAAACCTGGCTGATCTTCAGCGCCAGGCGCGTGTTGACCAGGTTCTGGACCTCGGTGAGCGGCAGCGTGTCGGAGGTAATCGCCAGGGTCAGCACCGGCGCGTCGGCCGGGTTCACCTTGGCGTAGACCGGCGGCGCCGGCAGGTCGGTCGGCAGCAGCGAGCCGCCGGCATTGATGGCGGCCTGTACCTCCTGCTCGGCCACGTCCAGGGTCTGGCCGAGGCCGAACTGCAGCGTGATCACGGACACTCCGGCCGCGCTGGTGGAACTCATGCGCGTCAGGCCCGACATCTGGCCGAACTGGCGCTCCAGTGGCGCGGTGACCGTGCGCGCCATGACTTCGGGACTCGCGCCAGGGTACAGGGTCTGCACCTGGATGGTCGGGAAGTCCACCTGCGGCAGCGCCGACAGCGGCAGGAAGCGGTAGCCGACCAGGCCGGCCAGCACGATTGCCAGCATCAGCAAGGCCGTCGCGACCGGCCTACGAATAAATGGCGCCGATGGACTCATTAGTTAGCCTCAATTCCGTCGCCCCGGCGCAGGCCGGGGCCCAAGTTCGCTTGCACAGCCAGGCTCATTGTTGTGTCCCTTGACGCTGACGACGTCCCTCGCCCTGCACTTGCTGTCCGCCGGCACCAACACGCGCACCCTGCGGCCGATCGCCCGGCAAGGTCACCTTGGCCCCATCGCGCAAGCGATCCGCGCCTTCGGTAATCACCTGCTCGCCCACCTTCAGGCCGGTCTTGATCTGCACCTTGTCCACGGTCGCCTGCCCGCGCGTCACCGCGCGCTGCGACACCGTCTTGTCCTGGGCATTGAGCACGAACACGAAGTCGCCGTTGGCCCCATGGCGCAGCGCCGTCACCGGCACCACCACGGCATCGTCGATCATGTCCAGCTGCAAGCGCAGGTTGACGAACTGGCTGGGGAACAGCTTGTTGTCGCTGTTCGCGAAGCGCGCCTTGGCGCGCACGGTGCCGGTCTGCACGTCGACCTGGTTGTCGAGCGCGATGAAGCTGCCCGTGGCCAGGGTATCGGTGCGGGTGCGGTCCAGCGCGGTGGCGGGCAGCTTGGCGCCTTGCGCAATGCGTCCCTGCAGCGCCGGCACCTGGTCCTGCGGCACGGTGAATTCGACGTCGATCGGCGACAGCTGGGTGATCACCGCCACGCCGTTCGCATCGCCCGTGTTGACCAGGTTGCCGATATCGACCGTGCGCAGGCCCACCCGGCCGGAAATCGGCGCCTTGACCTGGGTGTAACCGACATTGAGCTGGGCGATCCCTTCGGCCGCGCGGTCGGTCATGACCGTGCCCTCGAGCTGCTTGACCAGCGCCGCCTGGGTGTCGACCTCCTGGCGGGCGATCGATTCCTGCTCCAGCAGGGTGCGGTAGCGGCCGAGCAGCAGGCGTGCGTTCTCGAGCTGGGCCTCGTCGCGCTGGCGCTGGCCGCNNGGCCGCGCGCCTGCAGCAGCGCCATCTCGAAGGGGCGCGGATCGATCGTGGCCAGCACCTGGCCGGCCTTGACCGTCTGCCCTTCGGTGAACAGGATCTTCTGCACCACGCCCGAGACCTGCGGCCGCACGGTGGCGGTGGCCGCCGGCACCACGGTACCGAGGGCGTCGATCAGGATCGGGATGTCGGCCTGTTCGGCGGTCGCAACGCCCACC
>NZ_DKJX01000013.1:7983-8568 GCF_002454935.1 Massilia sp. UBA6681 | reverse complement strand
GCGAAGCAGTCGGCCTGCAGCTGGACGAGCGCGGCTTCGTGGTCGTGGACGACGAGTGCCGCACCAGCCTGCCGGGCGTGTGGGCAGTCGGCGACGTGGTGCGTGGCCCAATGCTGGCGCACAAGGCGGAAGAAGAGGGCGTCGCGGTTGCCGAGCGCATCGCCGGCCAGCACGGCCACGTCAACTTCAACACCATCCCGTGGGTCATCTACACCTCGCCGGAAATCGCCTGGGTCGGCAAGACCGAGCAGCAACTGAAGGCCGAAGGCGTGTCCTACAAGGCCGGCACCTTCCCGTTCATGGCCAACGGCCGTGCGCGCGCGCTGGGCGATACCTCGGGCATGGTGAAGTTCCTGGCCGATGCCACGACCGATGAAATCCTGGGCGTGCACATCGTCGGCCCGGTGGCCTCGGAGCTGATCTCGGAAGCCGTCGTCGCGATGGAGTTCAAGGCCTCGTCGGAAGACATCGCCCGCATCTGCCACGCGCACCCGTCGCTGTCGGAAGCCGTCAAGGAAGCCGCGCTGGCGGTGGACAAGCGTTCGCTGAACTTCTAAGTTTCACCTGTAGGGTGGGCGGCTCTGC
>NZ_DKJX01000013.1:6085-7969 GCF_002454935.1 Massilia sp. UBA6681 | reverse complement strand
CCCACGCTACGTTTACACCGTCACTATGAACGTCCAAGAGTATTACCAGCACGCGCTGACCGAGCGCGGCTTCAAGTCCGACCCGGCGCAGGCCGCCGCGGTGGATCGCCTGCAGCAGGCGTACGACGACTGGGTCCAGTACAAGGCCCAGCGGTCGTCCGCTTTCAAGCGCCTCATCAACCGCCCGGACGTGCCCAAGGGCGTGTACATGTGGGGCGGGGTGGGGCGCGGCAAGTCCTTCCTGATGGACTCCTTCTATTCGGTGGTGCCGGTGGTGCGCAAGACGCGCCTGCACTTCCACGAATTCATGCGCGCCGTGCACGGCCAACTGGATGAACTGAAAGGCGTGGCCGATCCGCTCGACGAAGTCGCCAAGCGCATCGCGAAAAAATACCGCCTGATCTGCTTCGACGAATTCCACGTCTCGGACATCGCCGACGCGATGATCCTGTACAACCTGCTCAAGGCCTTGTTCGACAACGGCGTCTCCTTCGTGATGACTTCGAACTACGAACCGTCGACCCTGTATCCGGACGGCCTGCACCGCGACCGCATGCTGCCTACCATCGCGCTGCTCAAGGACAAGCTGGACGTCCTGAACGTCGATGCCGGCAACGACTACCGCAAGCGCGCGCTCGAGCAGGTGGAGGCCTACTACACGCCGCTGAACGCGGCCTCGGACCATGCGCTGCGCGAAGCCTATGCCAAGGTGGCCGACACCGCCGACGAGAGTCCGATCGTGCACATCGAGAACCGCGAGATCCGCGCGCTGCGCCGCGCCGGCGGCGTGATCTGGTTCGATTTCGCCACCCTGTGCGGCGGGCCGCGCTCGCAGAACGACTATCTCGAACTGGCCTCGCGCTTCCACACCGTGATCGTCTCTAGCATCCCGGCCATGTCAGCGGGACAGTCCTCGGAAGCGCGCCGCTTCACCTGGCTGGTGGACGTGTTCTACGACCACAAGGTCAAGCTGATCATGTCGGCCGCGGTGGAGCCGGAGGAGCTGTACACCCAGGGTATGCTCGCGAACGAATTCCACCGCACGGTCTCGCGTATCATTGAAATGCAGTCGCGCGAATACATGCTGGCCGAACGCCGCGGCGCCGCCGATGCCATCGCCTGATCGAAAGGAAACCATGAGGACTTACTCAATCATCCGCGTCCTCGCCGCGGCCGCGGTCGCCGCAAGCCTGTCCGCCTGCGCCAGCGTCGAGCCTGGCCCTGCGCTGGAAACGGTCGACCCCACCACCTCGGTGGAACAGGCCGATCAGCGCCTGGCCGCGGTCGCCGTCGAGCGCGCCGCGATCGAGGCGCGCTATGCCGAGCGGGAAGCGGTCTGCTACGAGAAATTCTTCGTCAATAACTGCCTGGACGAAGCGAAAGAACGCCGCCGAGTGGCCTTGAATGCGCAGCGCAACATCGAAATCGAAGCCGAGCGCTTCAAGCGCCGCGTGAAGGTCGAGGAGCGCGACCGCGAGATCGCCGCCGCGGACGCCGAATACAAGGCCGAGGAAGCGCGCCTGGCGGCCGAACCGCCGCCACCGCCGCGCGACACCACGGCCCTGCCGCCGCCAAAGCCGTCGCCGGCCGCCTCGCGCATGGCGCGCCGCAATGCCAAGGCAAAGGAAGAGGCTGCCCGCGCACCAGAGGAAGCCGCCAGGGCCGCGGCGAACGCGCGCGCGTTCGAGGAGCGCAAGCGCAAGTCGGAAGAGAAACAGAAGGAAGTCGCGCAGCGCGTGGCCGAGCGCGAGGCGAAGGCGGCGGCACGCAAAGCGGAGGAAGAGAAGGCGAAGGCGGCGACGCCGGCTACGGGAAAGTGAATTAGTGCATTCTGCTAGCGCTTGCTAGCGACCACTACAAGTTGATCCGTCGTCCCGGCGCAGG
>NZ_DKJX01000013.1:5720-6011 GCF_002454935.1 Massilia sp. UBA6681 | reverse complement strand
CTACGCCGGAATGACGGCTCGACGGCTAACAATGGAAGGGCCGTTGGCAGTGTTCAGACTGGCCGCCCAACCCTTCCCGCCAACCCATCCTGGGCCGGCTTCACCAGCTTCACGATCGCCATCGAGCAATTCCCGCCCTTGCCCTGCGAGCGTTCCTGCGCCTTGTTGATCAGCATTTCGGACGCCTGGCGCGGCGTGGCCCGGCTGGTGGCTGCCGCCAGTTCGGCATCCGTGAAGAAATGCCATAAACCGTCCGAGGCCAGCAGGAACACGTCTCCCGGCGCCAACCCG
>NZ_DKJX01000013.1:0-5596 GCF_002454935.1 Massilia sp. UBA6681 | reverse complement strand
ACAGGCGCGAGTCGCCCACATGTCCCCATACCGCCTCGCCGTGCGGCGTCAATACCAGGCCGACGAAGCTCGCATGCGCTTCCAGTCCCTCGCCGGCGCCGAGCATCACCGAGTTCATCTTCATGACCAGATGGGTTTCGCTGACGATGTCCTGCAGCAACTGCTCGATCCGCTCCAGGCTGGGGCGGTCGCCCGGCTTGAATTCGTCGAAGACCTGGCGCGCCGTGTGCAGCACCTGGTCCGCCCCTGCAGCGCCGGCGATGCCGTCCGACAGCACGGCCAGCACGTAACCGGGCGCGCGGGCGCCGGTCAAGAGGGCAACGCGGTCGTTCTGCTGCGGGCGGTTCCCGATGTGCTGCGCGGTTCCCGCTTCGATCTTGTATGTTGTCATAAACCTTTATTTCCGTAGCGCCTGCGCCAATCTTTGTTGGCGGCAACCTCAGCGTAGATTAAACTATGCACCGAGAAGCCGTGGTGTTGCAAGCCGAACACAAGCGGCCGCCATCACGTGCCGCCGCCGACTGCCGGCGCCGCCACCCAGCCCCCGCAAACGCTTTGTAAAGAACTGTTTGGAACAGCCATCATGACCGACGTCCAGGACATCCAGCGCCGCATCATTGAACTCGACGTGGAACACCGCGACCTCGATGCCGTCATTTCGATGCTTGCCGCGGACGGCCATGCCGACCAGCTCCAGCTGCGCCGTTTGAAAAAGCGTAAGCTGCAGCTGAAGGATCATATTACGCTGCTGAAGATGCAGCTAGTGCCCGATATCCCGGCTTAACCCAGGTTTTAAAGAAACAAGATTTTGACCGACCATCTCCCTGTTCCAGGCGTCACCGCCGAGCCGGCGGGTTCGTCGCCACAGGGCGACGTACTGCCATCCAGCGCCCGTCCGCCTGGTAAATACGACGAAGAGCTCGACCGCCTGTTCGGGGCGGGAGGCCCGCTCGCGCCCAACGTCGGCACCTACAAGCCGCGCCAGTCGCAAACCGAGATGGCCAAGGCCATCGCAGCGGCGATCGCCGAGCAGAACGTCTTGATGGCGGAGGCCGGCACCGGCACCGGCAAGACCTTCGCCTACCTCGTCCCGGCGCTGCTGTGGGGCGGCAAGACCATCATCTCGACCGGTACCAAGAACCTGCAGGATCAATTGTTCCTGCGCGACATCCCGACCATCCGCGCCGCGCTGCGCGCGCCGGTCTCGGTGGCCCTGCTCAAGGGGCGCTCGAACTACGTCTGCCATTTCCACCTGGAGCGCACGCTGAACAATGGTCGCCTGACCTCGCGCGACGACGTCGGCCACCTGCGCGAGATCTCGCGCTTCATCAAGATGACCAACTCGGGCGACAAGGCCGAGCTGGCCAAGGTGCCGGAAAACGCCACGGTCTGGAACCTGGTCACCTCCACGCGCGACAGCTGCATGGGCGCCGAGTGCCAGTACTACCAGGACTGCTTCGTGATGAAGGCGCGCAGGGAGGCCCAGCAGGCCGACGTGGTCGTGGTCAACCACCACCTGTTCTTCGCCGACGTGGCCCTGAAGGACACCGGCGTCGCCGAACTGCTGCCCTCGGCCAACACCATCATCTTCGACGAAGCGCACCAGCTGCCGGATACCGCCACGCTGTTCTTCGGCCAGTCGGTCTCGACCTCGCAGGTGCTGGAACTGTGCCGCGACGTGCTGGCCGAAGGCCTGGCGCATGCGCGCGGACCGGACTGGGCCAAGGTCGTGACCGTGGTCGAGAAGGCCGCGCGCGACCTGCGCCTGACCTTCCCGGAAGGCGGCACCCGCCTGTCGCTGCCGCAGATCCTGCCGACCTCGGCCTTCTTCCCGGCGCTGGACAAGCTGAAGGAGGAGCTGTCCGGCATGATCACGGTGCTGGAAGAACATTCCGCCCGCGCGGAGACGATCGAGGCTTGCCGCCTGCGCGCGCACGAGCTCAGCGCGTCCTTCGACGCCTGGAAGCCGGATGCCAAGAAAGGCAAGGCGGTGGCGGGCGACGATGCGGCCGTGCTGTGGGTCGAGGCCTTCAATTCCTCGCTGCAGCTGCACAAGACGCCGCTGTCGATCGCCCCGATCTTCTCGGGCCAGCGCGAAGGCACGCCGCGCAGCTGGATCTTCACCTCGGCGACGCTGGCGGTGAAGAACGACTTCAAGCATTTCTCCGACCAGATGGGCCTGACCGGTGAACCGGCCATGACCTGGCCGAGCCCGTTCAACTATGGCGAGCAGGGCATCCTCTACGTGCCCACCGGATTGCCGGAGCCGAATTCCTTCCAGTACACCGACGCCTGCGTCGACATCGCGCTGCCGGTGATCGAGGCGGCGGGCGGGCGCACCTTCTTCCTGTGCACGACCATCCGCGCCGTGAACAAGGTGGCCGAGCGCCTGCGCGAGGAGTTCGCCGCGCGCGGGCTGGATTTCCCGCTGTTCGTGCAGGGCGAGCGCGGCCGTACCGAACTGCTGGATTCCTTCCGCAATGCCGGCAACGCCGTGCTGGTGGGCAGCCAGAGCTTCTGGGAAGGCGTGGACGTGCGCGGCGACGCGCTCTCGCTCGTCATCATCGACAAGCTGCCCTTCGCCCCGCCGGACGATCCGGTGCTGGCGGCGCGCATCGAGGTGATGGAAAAGCAGGGGCTGAACGGCTTCATGCACCACCAGCTGCCGGAGGCGATCATCACGCTCAAGCAGGGAGCGGGGCGCCTGATCCGCGACGTGGACGACCGCGGGGTGTTGATGATTTGCGATCCGCGCATCATCACCAAGCCCTACGGCAGGCGCATCTGGCAGAGCCTGCCGCCGTTCAAGCGCACCCGGGTGCAGTCGGAAGTGATCGAGTTTTTCCGGCCGGGGACGATGGCGGATGCGGCGGATTTGAACGCCTGACGAGGTATCGTAGGGNNCCCTACAAAACCGACGTTATGGGCAAATCACGACTTTGCCGGTGACCTTCCTGTCCGCCATGTCGTTCAAGGCCTGCGCCGTCTCTTCCAGCCGGTAGCGCGCCGACACCAGCGGCTTCAGTTTCCCTTCCGCCATCCACCCCAGCATCTGCCGCATCGCCGCCAGGTTCGCCGCCGGCTCCTTGCGCACGAAATCGCCCCAGAACACGCCCACCACCGACGCGCCTTTCAGCAGCATCAGGTTCCAGGGCAGCTTCGGAATCTCGCCCGCCGCGAAGCCCACCACTAGGTGGCGCCCGCGCCAGGCGATCGAGCGCAGCGCCGGCTCGCTGTACTTGCCGCCCACCGGGTCGTAGATCACGTCCGGCCCGCGGCCATTGGTGGCGGCCTTCAGCGCCTCGCGCAGGTCTTCCTTCTCGTAATTGATCACGGCATCCGCGCCGTGTGCGCGGCAGACCGCCAGTTTCTCTTCGCTCGAGGCGGCCGCGATCACGCGTGCCCCCAGGGCCTTGCCGATCTCGATCGCCGCCAGCCCGACGCCGCCGGCCGCGCCCAGCACCAGCATGGTTTCGCCCGGCTGCAGGGCGGCGCGGTCGACCACCGCGTGGTGCGAGGTGCCATAGGTGAGGGTGATGGCGGCGGCGGTGTCGAAGTCCATGCCGGGCGGTATCGGCATCAGGGCATCCACCGGCGCCAGCGCCTGCTCGGCGAACGCGCCGGTACGGGTGAAACCGATCACCCGCTGGCCCGGGGCGACGCCACTGACGCCTGCGCCGACGGCGCGCACGGTGCCGGCGAATTCGTTCCCCGGCGTGAAGGGGAGGGGCGGGCGCACCTGGTACTTGCCCTGCACGGTCAGCACGTCGGGGAAGTTGACGCCGGCCGCTTTTACGTCGACCACGACCTCTCCCGCGCCCGGCGCCAGGTCGGGCAGGTCCTCGATCACGAGCTGGTCGATCGGACCCCAATCCTTGCAAACTACGGCTTTCATATCCTGTCCCTTTACTTCGAATACCTGTCCATTAATCGGCGGCATTATGCCTGAAGGTGCATTTCACGCTACTTTCCAAGGATGCTGACGAGTCCGCCAGCACGCTTGTGCGCACGCAAAGTGGCCGAGGTCTGTGTCGCTAGAGTCAAAGGAATCCAGCCTTAGCGCATTGGAATGGGGGATAGGCAATGGCGATCCGTTACGGGTGTTTTTTCAGCTACGCACACGGCAGGCACGACCTGATGAAACGGTTCAAGACCGCCCTTGCCGACGCGTTGCGCTGCTATCTCGAACCTCACTTCGACAACGAAGACGAACTGTTCATCGACACCGAACAGCTGGGCGGTGGCGACGACCTCGACCGCAAGATCGCGCGCGCGATGTGCGAGAGCGTGTGCATGATCCTCATCTACACACCCAAGTACGAGGCCCATGCCTACACCCGGCGCGAGTACGCGGCCATGCGCCTGCTCGAACACGAGCGATCAAGCTGGTACGAGCTGCCGAGCCGCCTGATCATCCCGGTGATCATGACGCGGCACCCCGAATCGCTGCCGCCGGAGATCACCGAGAACACTTTCTACGTCGATTTCTCGCACTTCACGATGGCCACGAGCGACCTGAAATCCAATCCGGACTTCCTGCCCGACATCGACAAGATGGTCCAGCGTATCTCCACGCACTATCACCAGCAAAAAAAGCATACGCCACCCGGACATGACTGCAACCAATTCGTGCTCCCCGATGTCCCACCAGAATGGCGCGCGATGCCAAGCCTGACTTTCCCAAAAAAATAACGAGGAGTCACATGGAACAGAATCGCTCTACGCTCCAGGCACTGGACAGTCCCGGCCAGGTCACCACCCTGTATGCCTACGAAGGCGGCCCCGTCCGCAACGGCCTGCTGGCGGCCATGGCGCTGCAGCTGGCCGGCGACACCGGCGCGGCGCCGGTCCTGGTGATCGACTGGGACCTTGCCTCTCCTTCGCTGCACGGCTACTTCGGCCCGCCCCCCGGCGCCGACGACGACAACTGTCCGCCCGGCCTGGTCGACTATGCCGGCGCGCTGCTCGGAGAGCTGCGGCGGCGCCGCATCGCCCGCGACGATGGCGGCGACGGCGTTGCCGCTCAGTTGGCTGATTCATTGCTCGACGCCGTCGACTGGCGCCCCTACGTGCAGCACGTGGATGGCCGCCGCCCGCTGTACCTGATGCGGGCCGGCCGTTTCGACGACGATTATGCCGAGCGCGCCGGGCGCCTCGACTGGGTAGCCTTGTTCGATGCCTGTCCGGCGCTGCTGCGCCGCTTCGCCGCGCGCCTGGCGAGGCACTTCCGCCACGTGCTGGTGGCCAGCGGCGCCGGCCGCTCGTCGAGCGTCAGCGCCTGCACCGTTCTCGTCCCCGACCGGCTGGTCGGCCTGTTCACGCCGGCGCCGGGCAGCATCGAAGGCCTCGAGGGTGTCGTGCGGCGCGCCATCGACTACCGCTGCNNCCCACGAGGAGGAGCAGCGCCCGCTGCTGGTCTATCCGGTCGCCTGCGCCGCCGACGGCGCCCGCAGCGACACGGGCCAGCGCTGGCGCCGCGGCGATCCGGCCCAGGGCCTGGCCGGCTACCAGCCGCGCCTCGAAGCCCTGCTGCGCAGCAGCTACGGCGTCGGCTGGCTGCGCCTGGAAAGCTGGTTCGACGAGGTCCAGCTGCCGG
>NZ_DKJX01000078.1:2012-7766 GCF_002454935.1 Massilia sp. UBA6681 | reverse complement strand
ACTCGATTTGCTCAACAAAGCCCTTCAATACTGCCTTGTACTTTCCCTTAGCTTTTTTCTCGATGCGCACGGCCATTGATAGTTTGTCGAGAGATTTAAGATTCTCCTGAACATAGCCAGCAGTCTCCTTAAACTCGTTACTGGTAAGGAATGAATTACCTGCAATAGCAGTTGCGGCAGCAGTTAACGCGCGAACGAGTACCGAGTCTTCCTGTGTTATGTCCGGAATCGTGAAAATTTGGCTTGGCGAACCTTCGACCGCACCGCTCTCGAGCTGCTTCACGACCTCGGCGCGAATCTCATCCGGATTCACATCGACTACCGCTGCGTATTCCCTGATCTCCGGGGGCGAAGGCGAGTAGAAGTAGTCAAACCGGCTGCGCCCCACATCGGTTAAAAGTGGACGTTTGGGTTCCAGTAAGGAAAATATGTTCAGCTGAGTTTTCGCGGAGCCGAAGGGATCGCTCGCGGTACAGGAGAAGCCGTCTTGTCCCTTCCCGATGATCACCAGGAGCGGCTCGGGTTTTTCCTTAGGCTCGCCGCTGTAGCTTGCTGGATCCAGACCGGATACTTCATATTTTCCAATGACCTGGCCGTCCGCACTGAGGACGAGAGGCTCCTTGAAGTCTCGGCCCACCCAAAGATGCAAGCGTTCTCCGTCGAAAAACAGGACTTTTTTGAGAAGTTTCTTTTCTCTTGGGCTGTAGAACTCCGACTTAGATTCGACCGTATAAATGGCGTTGCTCTTGAGATTGATATCAAAGAAGACATCGCGGTGCTTACGCAGAACGACTTTGACCTTATCGCCGGAACGCCAGCACTGCACACGCTCTCCCGGCAAGTCAATGCATACCTCTTGTGCGGTGTTCTTCGATGCAGGCCCTGATGCTTTTGCGCCCATGACGTGCCTCACTTGCGCTGTGGTTGCTTTGCACCGAATGGCCCGAGGGGCACATTCTTGATCACCGCTTTGCCGCTGTCGTCTAGTACGACCGCCTTCTCTGCTCCAGAGGCGAATCGCAGTGCAATCGGCTCATCTGTCAGCCTATTGCCGTCCGCATCGACATATTCGATCTCAAGGTCGCGTTTCAGCTTAAGTTCGGAGACCTTCATGGCCAGTTCAGGACTGGAAACGCTGACCGGCCCCGCCAACTCCTTCTTGCTCGCCTTGAACTCCACATTCCCCGGCGCATGCACTTCGATATTCCCCCCTTCCAGCTTGATATACGCCCCCTGCGCCGTCAGCAACACATGCTTCTTCGGCGCCGCAATCGCCACTGATTTCGTCACGCTCGCGACAGTGATCTTCTTGTCCGCCGTCAGCCTGGTCGGCCCTGACTGACTCTGGCTGCTCAGCTTCCCACTGGCCGCGTGCAGCTTGATGCCCACCTCCTGGTTCGGTTTTTCCTTGTTGGTGGCTTTGCCGTAGGTGAACAGGCTGATCCCCTTCGCAACCAGGGTGGACGAGTTGCCCTGAGCGACAACGTTGATGTCCTGCCCCGCAACGATGCTGCTCGTGGTCACTGCGGAAATCACCGCATCGGCCGGCGTGGTAACGACGATGCCCGCAGGGCTCGACAGCTGCAGCTGGGGCTCGCTGTACGCGATGGCATCACCATCGGTAGCACCGATCACCTCGGCGCCATGCGCCATCTCCTTCACGGCCGCGAGTTCGTCCGGCGCCGCCTCCCCCTCCAGCCTGGCGTTGTGCTTCTGCGCCAGGTTCGCCACATCGACCTGCAAGCGATGGCTCTCTTCGATCTGCGACACCGCCTCGCGCGAATCGAGCTGGCTGCCGCGCGCCCCCTGCCGTGCGTCGGTGGACAGCAACATCCCCTGCCCCGCCCGCAGCGCCAGGCTGTGCGCCGTCTTCAGCTCCGCCCCGAAGCCCACCGTCTGCAGCCGCTCGTTATCGGTCTGGTGCACCAGATGCCCCAGGTTCAGCTCCGCCGTGCCTTCATGCGCCTTCATGTGGCACTGCAGGGCAGTGCGTGCCTGCCCCGGGCTGTCGTCGAACACCAGCTGGCTATAGGCGCCTGTGCCCGACTGGCTGTCGCCCATGCCCTGCGACTTGAAGCCCGACAGCACCGCCGCATGCCCATGCCCGCCGCCTTCACCCGGAAACCATGGCGGCGCATTGCCGGTCGCCGCCCCGGGACCATGCGCGACCCCGTTGTGCTGGGCATCGGGCTGCCCGCGGCCGTTGTAGAGCGCCCCGATCACCACCGGCCGGTCGATGTCGCCCTCGATGAAATCCACCAGCACCTCCTGCCCCACCCGCGGCAGCATGTTGCTGCCCCAGTTGGCGCCGGCCATGGGCGTCGCTACCCGGACCCAGGTCCCGGCGGTGTCGTCACCGGGCGCACCCGTATGCCCGTCCGGCGACGGATGCAAGGCGCGGCTATGGCTCATCGCCCCGCGCTGCCAATGGAATTGCACCTTGATGCGATGATCCCTGTCGGTATGGACCACCGCACCCGGCGGCCCCGCCACGATGGCGGTCTGCTGGCCGCGCACGGTCGGGCGCGGATGGAGCAGGCGCCCATGTCCTTCCTCCCCCGTTGCGCGGTAAGGAACACCGGCAGGAATGGCTTCGATCCGGTTGCGGTACAGGGGACGATCGCCGGCGAGCTGCCGTGGAATCCTGGGCTCGGACTGGTGCATGGCCATTCCCGCCACCGGCCCCTGCCCCAGCAGCTTGTCGACCGTCTCGAGCATGTCGGCCGTCAGGTTGTTGTGCATCAGGTGCGTCGCAGTGGTGATCACGAAGCTGCGCGCGTCGTCGCCCGGCGCCTCGTCGAAGCGGGCATGCCCGTGCAAGGTGAAGCGCGTGCCGGGCGTGAAGGTCCGCACGGTGCCTGCGGCGATGTGGACCTGGCGCGCGGCCTCGCAGGCCTGGATCTGGTTCTCCGCCAGCCGCTCGCCTTGCTCGCGGGTCTCCCACGCATACAGTCCGGGCGTGTCGCGGCTGATCAAGGCTTCAGCCGGGCCGGCATGGCCCGCTGCCAAGACCTGGCGCTGGCGCACGGTGCGGTAATCCCAGCTTCCCAGCTCGATTCCATTGCTCAGCAGGCGGGACTCGGTCCGCCAGCGGTCGATGCTGTCGGCCTTCATGACGGCCCCTGGCCGTGTGAATGCGACCTGCGCCTGCGGGTTCGGCTGGAAGGCGCCATTGTGGTCGGCGATCACCATCGTGTGTGCGCCCAACGACGGGCTATCGGGATCGCCGCTGTGCTCGAAGAAGTAGAACAGGCCCTCCTCCAGCATCAGGCGCTCCACAAACGCGAGGTCGCTCTCCTGGTACTGCGTCGTCAGGCTGCGCTTGGGATAGATGCTGCGGTCGGCGATCTCCAGGCGCCAGGCCGGCGCCAGCCTGGCCCGGCCGCCATAGCTGCCGAAGACCACGTCGAGGATGTCGAAGACCGACATGTCCTGGAAGATGCGGCTGTCGCGGCCCAGCGAGAGAAAGCTGGTCCAGGGCTGCAGCGTCAGGGTGTAGCGGGCGAAGCCGCCATTGGCGCCGCTCATCTCCATCGCCGTGACATGGCCGTGGAAGGGCCGGAACGCATCGAGACTGGAGGCAGTGAGCAGCTGGAGCAGCGCCGGCTGGCCGATCAGCGACTTGAGACGCACATCGGCCTCGGTACAGAGGGCATCGATGGAAAAACGGAAGCCCCGGCTGATCCCTTCCTCGCCGCGCATGCATTCCGCCAGCAGCGCGCTGCCCAGCGGTGTCGTCAGCCTGAGCAGGCGGGTATCTTGCGTGAAGCTGCCGAAGGATGCGAGAAGACTGGCAATCTGGACGTGTTCGGACATCGCTTCCTCCATGCGCGCATACAAGGCGATTCCAGCGATTACACGCCGGGATTGCCATGTTGCTCTTGAGGAAGCTCAGCTTGCTTGCTTTTTGACAAGCAAAAGAAAAGCGCTGCCGCGTTTGTCGCGAGCAGCGCTTGTGAGCCGGACGAGTGCCGCTTACCGGTTGAGGTCTCCGCCAACGAAGGCATTCGGCAGCTGCTCGGCCGCCGTGGTCTCGAACACGTCGCCGTTCAGGTTGGTCAGCACCACCGGCAGTGCCTTGCCGCCCAGTTCCAGGATCACCTGGCGGCAGGCGCCGCAGGGGGCGATCGGGCCCTCGGTCTGGCCGATCACGGCCAGGGCCGTGAAATCGCCCGGCTTGTAGCCGTGGGCGATGGCGCTGAAGAAGGCGGTGCGCTCGGCGCAGTTGCACAGACCGTAGGAGGCGTTTTCCACGTTACAGCCGCGGAAGATGCGGCCGTCCTTGCATTCCAGTGCGGCGCCGACCTGGAACTTCGAGTACGGCGTGTAGGCCAGTTCGCGCGCGGCGCGGGCTTCGTCGATGAGTTTCGCGTATTTCATGGTCTGGGTATCAAGGACGGATGGTCTTGTAGATCATCGGCTCGGCCACCGCTGCATCAAGGCCGATCTGGTAGGCCGCCTGCACCTGGCGCACCGCCTGCTCGGCAGCTTCGCTGGAGCGTGCGTGCACCATCGCCAGCGGCTGGCCCACCGCGATCGCATCGCCCAGCTCCACCAGATTGGTGAGGCCGACGGCGAAGTCGATCGTGTCCTGCGGACGCACGCGGCCGCCGCCCAGCGCCACCACCGCCAGGCCGAGGCCGCGGGTGTCGACCGAGGTCGCAAAGCCGGCCTGCAGACTGGGTGCCGGCACGATGACCGGTGCGGTTTCCAGGTGTGCGTCCGGCTTGTCCATCAGGTCGGCCGGGCCGCCCAGCGCGGTGACCATGCGTGCGAAACGCTCGGCCGCTTCGCCGGAATCCAGCGCCGCCTGCAGCTTGGCGCGTGCTTCGGTGTCGTTGGCGGCGATGCCCGAGATGACCAGCATCTCGGCGCACAGCGCCATTGTCACTTCGTGCAGGCGCGCGGGGCGCGATTTGCCGGTCAGGTAGTCGATCGCGACGCGGACTTCGACGGCGTTGCCGGCCGCGTGGCAGAGCGACTCGTTCATGCCGGTCAGGATCGCCGAGGTGCGGGTGCCGGCACCGTTGCCGACGTGGACGATGCTCTCGGCCAGCTCCACCGATTTTTCGTAGGTCGGCATGAAGGCGCCGCTGCCGACCTTCACGTCCATCACCAGCGCGTCCAGGCCGGCCGCCAGCTTCTTGGACAGGATCGAGCCGGTGATCATGGCCACCGATTCCACGGTCGCGGTAGTATCGCGGATGCTGTAGAAGCGCTTGTCGGCCGGGGCCAGCTGGGCGGTCTGGCCGATGATGGCCACGCCCACGTCCTTGACGACCTGGCGGAATGTTTCCGGGTCCGGCACGGTGCTGTAGCCGGGGATCGAATCGAACTTGTCCAGGGTGCCGCCGGTGTGGCCCAGGCCGCGGCCAGAGATCATCGGCACGAAGCCGCCGCAGGCCGCGATCATCGGGCCCAGCATGAGCGAGACCACGTCGCCGACGCCGCCGGTGGAGTGCTTGTCGACCACCGGGCCCGGCAGGTCGAGGGATTTCCAGTCGAGGACCTGGCCGGAATCGCGCATCGCCAGCGTGAAGGCGACACGTTCGTCCATCGTCATGTCGTTGAAGTAGACCGCCATCGCGAGTGCCGCGATCTGGCCTTCGGTGGTGCTGCCGTCCGGGATGCCGCGCACGAAGAACTGGATCTCTTCGGCGCTCAGGGTGCCGCCGTCACGCTTTTTGCGGACGATTTCTTGGGGGAGGAACATAAATAAACCCTTTTCTATAACGTAGGGTGGGCGGGTCTCCC
>NZ_DKJX01000078.1:482-2007 GCF_002454935.1 Massilia sp. UBA6681 | reverse complement strand
CCCACCCTACAAAACCATCAACGCCGCGTATCAGACGCCGTATGGAATCCAAACGTTTTTCACTTGGGAAGCATGCTGCAGCACCGTGCGGCCGCAGGCCTGCTTCGCATCGAACCAGTCACGGCCCTTGGCGCCGCCGACCCAGGTGCGCTTGAGCGACTCGCTGGACAAGCGCTCGACTTCCGCGCAGCCATCAAGCGAACCGTCGTGGCGCCACACGGCATCCACGTCCGAGTGCGAAGCCAGCGTACGCGCCAGTTCCGAGCTTGAGCCGGTGACGATGTTCAGCGCGCCGCCCGGCAGGTCCGAGGTGTCCAGCACCTGGTACAGGTCGGTCGCCGACAGCGGCGCCGTTTCCGACGGCACCGCCACCACGCGGTTGCCCAGCGCCAGCGCCGGCGCGACCAGCGAGATGAAGCCCAGCAGCGGGTTCTCGTTCGGGCAGATGATGCCGATCACGCCGACCGGCTCGTTCAATGCCACGGTGATGCCGTGCATCGGCGGCTGGTGGGCCTGGCCGTCGTACTTGTCGCACCATGCGGCCCAGTAGAACAGGCGCTCGATCGAGGCCTGCACTTCGCGCGCCGCATCCTTGGCGCCGGTCTGCGCGGCGATGCGCTGGGCGAATTCGTCGGCACGGATCGCCAGGTTCTCGGCGATGTAGTACAGCACCTGCGCGCGGTTGTGCGCGGTGGCCTTGGACCAGCCGGCCGCCTTGTGCGCCGCTTCCACGGCGTTGCGGATGTCCTTCCGGTTGCCTTCGCCGACGTCGGCCAGGAAGGCGCCGTTGGCGCCGTTGATGGCACGGCTGTAGGCGCCGTCCGGGCGCGCCTGCTTGCCGCCGATGTAGAGCTTGGCGGTGCGGTCGACGGCGAACGGGCTGCCTTCTTCCGATGCCTTGACGCGGCCCTTTTCAGGCACGCTAGGTGCTGCCGGGCGTGCGTCTTCCGACAGCGGGGTCAGGTACTCGTACATGCCTTCCTTGCCGCCTTCGCGGCCGAAGCCCGATTCCTTGTAGCCGCCGAAGCCGCAGGCTGCGTCGAACTGGTTGGCGGTGTTGATCCACACCACGCCGGCCTTGATCTGCGGCGCCACGTCCAGCGCCAGCGAGATCGATTCCGACCACACGCAGGCGGCCAGGCCGTAGACAGTGTTGTTGGCCAGTTGCACCGCCTCCGACGGCGTACGGAAGCTCATCGCCACCAGCACCGGGCCGAAGATCTCNNCGGGGCTTCGCAGCTCGGCTGCCAGATGTCGCAGCCTTCCGCACGTGCCGATTCCACCAGGCCATGGATGCGCTGCTGCTGGATCGGGTCGACCAGCGCGCCGATGTCGTTCGATTTATCCAGCGGCGAGCCGATGCGCAGGTTCTGCATGCGCGCTTTTACTTTCGCGATGAAGCGCTCGTAGACCGATTCCTGCACCAGAAGGCGCGAGCCTGCGCAGCAGACCTGGCCCTGATTGAACCAGATCGAATCGACCAGGCCTTCGACTGCTGCATCCAGGTCGGCGTCGTCGAAGACGA
>NZ_DKJX01000078.1:0-253 GCF_002454935.1 Massilia sp. UBA6681 | reverse complement strand
GGAAGTTCCACGGCACGATCTGGCCGACCACGCCCACGGCGCGGTAGTCCGCGAATTCTTCCGACTGCAGCTGGGCCCAGCCGGCGTGGTGGTAGAAGTGGCGCGCGGCCAGCGGCAGGTCGGCGTCGCGGGTCTCGCGGATGGTCTTGCCGTTGTCCAGGGTCTCGAGCACCGCGAACAGGCGCGAGTGCTTCTGCAGCAGGCGCGCCAGCGAATACATGATCTTGGCACGGCCATGGCCGCCCAGCGCCAC